>JAJECZ010000068.1 GCA_022821735.1 Alphaproteobacteria bacterium
CGACCATCTGGCCCTCGCCTGGTATGACGGGCGGCAAACGGTGCTGAAGGCGGGCTCGCAAGGGTCTTATGTCGGCGTGCTCAGGCTGGCGCTCGACCGTGTGGAAGACCGGCGCGGAAACATGCGGCCGGTCTGGACGCCCGATTACCAACTGCGCTCGACCGAAGGCGTGAAGGACGAGCCCTCGCTCGCCAGGGCCGTCGAGAAGCGCCGGAAACGACTCGACAGCAGCCTGGGCATCGCGGTCGGCATGACAACGACGGAGCTCGACACCCGCCGTGCTTCGGTGCGTTCGGGCGAGAACGCCTTCGGCAATCTGGTGGCGGACGCCATGCGCGCCGCCGTCGGCGCGGACATCGCGCTGACCAATGGCGGCGGCATTCGCGGGGATACCGTCTATCCTGCGGGCTCCGAAATCACCGGCAAGCTGGTGCTGACGGAACTGCCGTTCGGGAACAGGACCGTGAAGCTCGCCCTCACCGGCGCTGAGGTCCGGGCAGCCCTCGAGCACGGCGTCGCGGAGGTCGAAAACGCCGGCGGACGGTTTCCGCATGTGTCGGGATTGACATTCTCCTTCGACGCCAGCCGGCCGAAGGGCGGGCGGGTCGTCGAGGTAACCGTCGGCGATGCGCCGCTGGAGGACGACAGGACCTACACGCTCGCGACCAACGACTTCCTCGCAAAGGGCGGAGACCGCTACGCCGTGTTCGAGGGGGCCGAGAGGCGCATCGCCGCCAGGGACTCCTCCTTCATGGCCGCGCATGTGATGGAGTTCGTCGAAACCGTCGGCACGGTCTCCCCGGCGATCGAGGGACGGATTACCCGCCTGGACTGAAGGCAGGCTCCGGAACCCGCCGCAACCGGCAACCGGACAGCGCTGGAACGGGTCCGGGCATGACGCGCGGGCCGCGCGCTCCTGCCCGCTACCAGCGCAAGCTGCCGCGGAGCATGATGGTGTGTTCGGGGCCGGCGTTGGCGTTGGGGCGTTGGCCCTCGACGGCGAGCCGGAAGGCGGGCGCGAGTTCCAGCCGGGCGCCGAGGCCGAAGCGCCGGGCGCCGCCTTCCGCGAGCGCGAACCCGCCCCAAGGGGGTGAGCACGCCGTTGCCGCCGGGCGCCGGCAGGCCGTAGCTGAGCTCGGCCTCCAGCCGCCCGGGGTCGCCCGCCCGCATCCTCATTGTCGGAAACGACTGACCTGACGGTGTAAGTGCTGCCTGCCGTATTTTGGAACCAGACGAAATAGCTGGTATCGGGCGATAGGGTCGGGTTGTCGGGTTCCGTCCAGGTCTGCTGTCCGGTGCCAAGAGACGCGGGGTTGGTCAATGTGTATAGGAGGGTGCCGGGATTGCCGGAGACGCTCGTGTAGATGCCTACTACCGGCTGGGCGCCTGTGTTGGCGGCGCTAAGATCTGCGACAACCTCCGAGAGCCGGTAGCCGACCCCATTGCTGCCGGTCGTGAACTGCCGGGCGTGTGTGGTGGTGGTGGCGACTAGGTTGGTCGAAGAACTCCCCTGGTTCAGGTTGCTGACCAGAGTGGTGGTCTGGGCGCGGGCCGCGCCGGGGTCAACCCCAGGAGCAGCGCCCCGGCGAGCAGGAGAAGGGCTGCGGCGGCCCGGCCCGGCGCCCCGTTGCGGCGGCGGCGGAAATTGACGCGCCGCCGCGGCCGCCGTCGAAACCCTCTCTCACGCCACACTCCGCCCTTACGGAATGCGGCCCCTCCTCCGGAGCCGCGCCGCAGGGCGCTTGCTAACGGCAGACGCCCCCTTGCGCGCCCTCCCTAAAGAGGGGTTTCGGATATTTCTTCGCCGACCCTCTCCCCCGGGAGGACGGCAGGCGCCGAAGCCGCCATTGGCGCGGCCCCGCCTCCGCGGGGACGACGAAAAGAGGGCAAAGGCCCGCGCAGCCGGGTCGTCGGGCGCGCCGCAGACAAGCCAACGCGGGATGTGTGCACGCGGTAGCCCCGCTTGCGGGGAGAGGACGGGGAAGGCTGCGCGCCGCTCCGATTCCCATCTCGCCCCGAGTAACGGCCGCGCCGGCGGGCGCGTATCGAAGGAGCCTGTCCTGAGCCTGTCGAAGGGGCCCCTCTCGCCTGTTGACCGGCGGTTTGCCGGTGTTTAGGGTCGCGCGCTTTCCCCGGATGCGGAACACAGGACCATGACCGCCAGGACCATGACCGGCGCCGAAATGATCGTCAAAGCCCTCGTCGATCAGGGTGTCGAGGCGGTCTTCGGCTATCCGGGCGGCGCCGTACTGCCGATCTATGACGAGATCTTCAAGCAGAACCGGCTGCGCCATTACCTCGTCCGCCAGGAAGGCGGGGCGGTCCACGCCGCGGAAGGCTATGCCCGCTCGACCGGCAAGGTCGGCGTCGTGCTCGTAACCTCGGGTCCGGGCGCCACAAACGCCGTTACCGGCCTGACCGACGCGCTGATGGACAGCGTTCCGGTGGTCTGCCTGACCGGCCAGGTGCCGACCCACCTGATCGGCAACGACGCCTTCCAGGAAGCGGACACGACGGGCATCACCCGGCCCTGCACCAAGCACAACTACCTCATCAGGAGCCCGGACGACGTCGCCTCGACGATCCACGAGGCCTTCTATGTCGCGCGCAGCGGCCGTCCCGGACCGGTCGTGGTGGACATCCCCAAGGACGTGCAGTTCGCCGCCGGCGCCTACAGGCCGCCGGAGGAGGTGAAGCACAGGAGCTACAAGCCCCGCACGCGCCCCGAGCCGCAGGCGGTGGAAGACGCCGTGGCGCTGGTCGAGAAGGCGAAACGGCCGGTGGTCTATGTCGGGGGCGGCGTCATCAACTCCGGACCGTCCGCGTGCCGCGCGCTGCGCCGCCTGGTGCAGGAGACCGGCTTCCCCTGCACGCAGACGCTGATGGGTCTCGGCGCCTTCCCGGCCTCGCATCCGCAATCCATCGGCATGCTGGGGATGCACGGCCTTTACGAGGCCAATCTCGCCATGCACGGCGCCGACCTGATCCTTGCCGTCGGCGCACGTTTCGACGACCGGGTGACCGGGCTGCTCTCCGGCTTCGCGCCCAATGCGAAGAAGGTGCATATCGACATCGACCCGTCCTCGATCAACAAGAATGTCATGGTCGATGTGCCGGTGGTGGCGGATGCGGGCAAGGCGGTCGAGGCGATCCGGCGGCGCTGGTCGGCGCGTGGCGGGCGCACGGACCACCGCGCGGTCGAAAAATGGTGGCGCCAGATCGCGAAGTGGCGCCAGCGCGATTGCCTGAAATACGAGCAGGACGACACGGTCATCAAGCCGCAATACGCCCTCGAACGCCTCCAGGCGAAGATCGCCGGGCGCGGCGACGTATTCGTGACCACGGAAGTCGGCCAGCACCAGATGTGGGCCGCCCAGTTCCTCCGCTTCGAGCGGCCGAACCACTGGATGACCTCCGGCGGCCTCGGCACGATGGGCTACGGGCTGCCGGCCGCCATCGGCGTGCAGGTCGCCCACCCCGACGCCCTTGTGATCGACGTTGCCGGCGAGGCGTCGATCCTGATGAACATCCAGGAGCTCTCCACCGCTTCCCAGTACCGGCTGCCGGTCAAGCTCTTCATCCTGAACAACCAGTGGATGGGGATGGTGCGCCAGTGGCAGGAGCTGCTGCACGGCGAGCGCTATTCCGAGAGCTACACCGACAGCCTGCCCGACTTCGTGCGCCTCGCCGAAGCCTTCGGCTGGACGGGGCTGCGCGCGCAGCGGCCGGACGAGATGGACGGCCTGATCGACGCGATGATTGCCGCCGACGGCCCTGTCATCGCCGATGTGCAGGTCGCGCAAAGGGAAAACTGCTTCCCGATGATTCCCTCCGGCAAGGCGCATAACGAGATGATCCTGGGCGGCATGGAAGACCCGGAGGCGGAGATCGACGCCGAAGGCATGGTCCTCGTCTAGGATCGGCCCTGACTTGCCGGCCGCCCGGCGCGAGGAGAGACCGGTTTGACCGCCACCGAGCCATCGCAGGAAAGGCGTATCTTCGCCGTGGTCGTGGACAATGAGCCCGGCGTGCTCGCGCGCGTCATCGGCCTGTTTTCGGGCCGCGGCTACAATATCGAGAGCCTGACCGTCGCGGAGATCGACCCGACCGGCCACCTCTCCCGCATCACCATCGTCACCTCCGGCACGCTCATGGTGCTGGAGCAGATCAAGGCCCAGCTCGGCCGGCTGGTGCCCGTCCACCGCGTGTCCGACCTCAGCAACGAAGGCCCGCATGTCGAGCGCGAGCTGGTGCTGGTGAAGGTGGCAGGCGGCGGCGCCCGGCGGATCGAGGCGCTGCGCATTGCCGACATCTTCCGGGCGCGCGCCGTGGACAGCACGCACCGGTCCTTCGTCTTCGAGGTGACCGGTTCGACGGAAAAGATCGACGCCTTCATCGACCTGATGCG
>JAJECZ010000057.1 GCA_022821735.1 Alphaproteobacteria bacterium
GCCGCCTTCAGCACGACCTGGCGCAGGACCTGCCGGTGGCTCGCCCCCATGGAATAGGCGGCGTGTATCTGCTCGATGGAGACGGAGCGCACGCCCGCGCGGGCGTTGATGGCGATGGGAGCGAAGCAGGCGAGGAAAATCAGGAACAGCTTGCCGGACTCGCCGATCCCGAACCAGATGATCGTCAGCGGCAGATAAGCCAGCGGCGGGATCGGGCGGTAGAACTCGATGGGCGGATCGAAAACGCCCCGCGCATGACGGCTCATGCCCATCGAAATGCCGATCGGCACCGCGGTCACGGTGGCGAGGGCAAAGGCGCCGAAGACGCGGTAAAGGCTCCAGAGGACGTGCTCATGGAGTGCGTGGTCGCTGAATCCGTGGCATTTCGCCCCGACCTCGGCCTGAGCGCCGACCGTGACCAGCAATCGTTCGAGATAGTGGTCCGTGCAGGCGATCTTGGCGAACTTCGCGATTACCATCTCGGGCGCCGGCAGGAACAAGGGCCGGATCAGCCCGAGTTGGGTGACGGCCCACCAGCCCCCGAGAAGCACCACGATCGTGGCGACGCTGATCGCCGTGCCGGAACCGCGCCCCGGCGCGCCGTACTGCTCGACCGCCTGCGGGCCGCGGCGCCTGAAGAGCCCCGTCCTCATGGCGGCCCCTCGCCCGCTTCCTCACCGTAGATGATGGAGAGAATTTCCTCGCGAAGCGCTATGAACTCCGGCGAAGACTTCACCGCCCTCGCATTCCCGGTCTCGAAGAACCGGCGGCAGAAATCGATGTCGTAGGTGTGCGTTATCCGGCCCGGCCGCGGCGACATCACGATGAGGCGGGTCGCCATGAACAGAGCTTCCTCGACGCTGTGCGTGATGAAGAAGACGACCTTCCGGGTCTTGCTCCACGCATCCAGGACGAGCTCCTGCATGTTTTCGCGCGTGAACGCATCGAGCGCACCCAACGGCTCGTCCATGAGCAGCATGTCGGGGTCGCAGGTCAGCGCCCGGGCGAGGCCGACACGCTGCTGCATGCCTCCGGACAGCTGGTAGACGGGATAGCGCTCGAAGTCGGACAGTCCGACCAGGGCCAGATAGTCGCGGGCCCTGGAAAGCCGTTCGTCTTTTGCAACCCCCTGGAGCTTCAGCCCGAACTCGGTGTTCTCAAGCACGTTGAGCCAGGGCAGGAGGGCGTGCTTCTGGAAGACCACGCCCCGGTCCGATCCGGGGCCGCCGATCGGCTCGTCCCTGTGAAGGACCTCTCCCGAGGTCGGCTGCAGGAAGCCGGCGATGACATTGAGCAATGTGGTCTTGCCGCAGCCCGACGCACCGAGCGCCACGACGAACTCGTTGTCGCGGAAATCGAGACTCACATTGTCGAGCGCCCTGACCACGCCCTCGCCGTCGACCGCCGGAAACTCGACGGTCACGCCATTGAGACTAACGACCGCAGTCATTGGCAAACGGGCTTCGCTAGAGGCGGACGGCCCCGGCTCGGAAGCCGGGGCCGTCCTTCCAACCGTTCAACAGCCTCCGTCCAGCACCATCTGGGCGAACTTGGGCGTTGCGGAATCGGAGTAGTCGTCGAGCACGTTGTCCAGCTTGCCCTGCGACACCAGGAATTCGGACGCCGCCATCAGCGCGTTCTGCACGCCGCCGCCCAGCCAAGTGGCGGACACCTGCTCCTCAAGCGTCGGATAGTCGTAGAGCGCGAGCACGCCGCCGACCTGGTCCGCATTGCCGGAAACCGCGTCGGCGATGCCCATCGCATTGTCCGTGCCCGGCCCGTAAGCGCCAGGGTTCATGCGATAGTCCGCATCCGCCGACGAAACCATCTTGACCCACTGGCAGGCGAATTCCGGGTTCTCGTCCGTGAAGCCCTTGCGCGCCACCATGGCGTCGAAGGTGGCCTTGCCCCAATTGCTGAGATCGCCCGAGGTCAGCAGCACCCTGCCCTTTTCCTTCATGCGGCCGAGGGCCGGGTCCCACACGAACCCGCCATTGATGTCCCCGCGCTCCCAGGCGGCCACCATGTCCGGCGGCGACATGTCGAGCACTTCGAGATCCCCGGTCGGGATGTTGAACTGCTCGAGCGCGAACATCATGTGGAAATGGGTCGTGGAGCCGAACGGCACCGCGATCGTCTTGCCCTTCAGGTCCTGCGGCGCGGTGACGGAGTCGTCGACGACCAGCGCCTCGGCATTGTTGATGTTGTCATAGACATAGATGACCTGGAGGTCGACGCCGCGGCTGTATCCCGCCGCCGTCGGCGACGAACCGTTGAGCGAGATGTCCACAGAGCCCGACGCCATGGCGTTGATGACTTCGGTGCCGGAAGTGAACTTCACGAACTCGATGCTCTTGCCGCCCAGACCGTTGGCCTTGAGCTCCTCCATCTTGGCCTTCCACGGCCCGTAGACGAGCTGGAAGCCGACCGTTACATCCGCCGCCTGGACGTTCGCAGCCATGGCGACCATCGCGGTTGCGGCTATGGTCGCGACCGCACGCAGTTTTCTTTTCATGGTTTGCCCTCCCCTCATGTTTGGCAGCCGCGCCGCAGATGAGGCGGCCGCTTCCGGCCCCTGTTCGGGCAACCCTGTCATGCCGGGACGCAGGGACGCAGATCCGCCGAACCGGGTTTCCGCTATCCATGCTACTCCGAATTTCTCTTCAAAGCCATGGCCTCCCGTGAGTTCAGGCGTCTTGCCCGTTTTCCGTCGAAGGCCTATCGCGCAGCTTCCATGAAGTTCCGGTAGAGGAGTTCCGATGCCCGCAGGAACCCGGGCATTTCCCGCTCGGCCATTGCACGCAATTCGGCAACGCCGTCGTCACCCATTTCCGCGATCAGGTCCTCCAGATAATCGGGAATTTCGGCCCAGTTTTCCACGGTGTCCGGTTCGACTTCGACGTGATATTGCATCGACCAGGCATTGTCGTTCACTCGCATCGCCTGAATCGGGGACAGGGGGGACCTTGCCAGGACGGTCGCTTCCTCGGGCGCCTGGGCGACCCGGACGCTATGCCACTGGAGACATTTCTGCCTGACCGGCAATCCCCGCATCAGCCGGTCGCTCTGCCCGTCTTCCGTCAGTTCGATGTCCATGACGCCGATTTCCGGCGGCACCTGGGGCCCGCAAGTGCCGCCGAGCGCATCCGCCAGCAACTGGTGGCCAAGGCAAATGCCCAGAAAGGGCTTTCCCAACTCTCGCACCCATCGACGGATCGCCGCTTTCTCGGCGACCAGCCAGGGATTGTCTTCGATATCCCAGACATCCATCGGACCGCCCATGACCCAGAGTGCATCGTACCCGTCCAGAGCCGGGATCGGATCGCCTTCGTCGAGTTCGACGGCGTCCCATTGCACCCCGTCCCGGGCCAGAAACTGGCGCAACGATCCGGGGTGTTCGGAATCCACATGCTGGAAAACGAGTAGCTTCATCCACCGTCCCCTTTCCCGGGCGTGCCGGTCGATTGTACAGACCCGGCCCCGTCGGCGCGCGCTTCCCGGATGAGCGCGAGCACACGGTCGCCGTCGCCGACTTCGTTGGCAAGTAGCAGAATCAACCGCGCGTCGAGCCGCCGGCTTTCGGCTTCGTCCAGCTCCCGGTGCGCCTCCACCAGGGCGGCAAAGATGTCGTCGGCCCGGTTCACGACCGGCCCCTTGCGCGGTCGACCGCCGCGCCGACAAGGGCGGGATCGAAGCTGCGCCAGCGCGCCGCGACATGCTGGTCGGGCCGGAAGAGCCATGTGGTGCCCGGCCGCCCGTCATAGCGGGACGCCAGCAGACCGTCGGGCTTCGCACAGTGCAGCGCCGCCTCCCCGGGGCCTGCCGGCGGCTGCCCGTCCCGCCCGGTGAAGTGCAGCAGCGCGAAGCCGCCGTCGAGCCGGTCCAGCCACCAGCCGTCCCCGAAGGGCGCATCCGCTGCCGCCGCGCCCTGCCGCATCGGGCCCTCGAAGTCCGCGCAGTCGGGCGTAGAGAGCGGCGAGCCGGCCAGCAGCGCAGGCGTCGAAAGCCGGCCGCTGTTGACGAAGCTCCGCGCGAAGGCATGGCGGCGCGAGAGCGAGAGCGCGGCGTCGCGGAACGCCTCGGCCGCTCCGACCACCGGCGTCATGAAGTCGGTCGAGCGCGAGGAGTTCAGGATGTTCTCGTCGGCGGCGGGAATGCGCTCCGCCTCGTAGCTGTCGAGCAGCGCCGCGCCGGCGCGGCCGGCGATCGTTTCCGCGAGCTTCCAAGCGAGGTTGTCGGCGTCCTGGATGCCGCCATTGCCGCCGCGCGCGCCGAAGGGGGAGACCTGGTGCGCGGCGTCTCCCAGAAAGAAGGTGCGGCCATGGCGGAACCGTTCGAGCCGGCGGCAGCGGAAGGTATAGACGGAGACCCATTCCAGATCGAAGGGCGTATCGGGGCCGATCATCGCCCGGATGCGGGGTAGCACCCTTTCCGGCCTGGCTTCTTCGTCTGGGTCGGCGTCGGGGCCGAGCTGGAGGTCGATGCGCCAGATGTCGTCAGGCTGCTTGTGGAGCAGCGCCGAGCGGCCCGCATGGAAGGGCGGATCGAACCAGAAGCGCCGCTCCGCGGGGAACGCCGCCTTCATCCGGACATCGGCGATCAGGAAGCGGTCCGGAAAGGACCGGCCGCGAAACCGCAGGTCCATACCATCGCGCACGGTTGAGCGCACCCCGTCACAGGCAAGCAGCCAGTCGCAGGTGAAGGAATAGCCGCCGGCGGGCGTCGAAACCCGCACGCGGACGCCGTCTCCAAGGTCCTCGGTCCCCACGAGGCGCGTCTTCCAGCGCAGGTCGACGCCGAGCGACCGGGCGCGGTCCACCAGATACTCCTCGACATAATATTGCTGGATGTTGATGAAGGCCGGCCAGCGGTGCCCCTCCTCCGGCAGCAGGTCGAAGGCATAGACCAGCTCCTCGCCATGGAAGACCTTGCCGCGGTTCCAGACCACGCCCTTCGCGGCGAGTTCCGGGCCGACGCCGAGGCGCGCGAGTATCTCCAGCGTCCGCTTGGCGAGACAGATGAGCCGCGAGCCGGCGCTGACCGTGTCGTCCTCGTCCACCAGCAGCACATCCGCGCCGCGAAGCCTGAGGTCGATAGCGGCGGCAAGCCCGACCGGCCCGGCCCCGACGACGCAGACCGGATAGTGCCGCTCGCGCCCGTCAAGGTCGGCGGGCTTCCGGAATGGATAGACCGGATGCACCCGGCTCGGTCCCGTCGCTTCCTGCATGGCCCTGTCATCGCCGCCGAACCCGAGCGCATTATACTCGCCTGAAAGGCCGGAGCCGCGGGAAGGTAGATCGTCAATGGCGCGCGTTCGCAACATCCTGTTCATCATGACGGACCAGCTGCGCTGGGACTATCTGTCCTGCTACGGCCATCCGGCGCTGGAGACGCCGCATCTGGACGGCCTGGCGGCGAAGGGAACGCGCTTCAACCGCGCCTACTGCCAGTCGCCGATCTGCGGCTCCTCGCGCATGTCCTTCTACACCGGGCGCTACATGTTCAGCCATGGTGCAACCTGGAACAATGTCCCGCTGGCGGTGGGCGAACTTACGCTCGGCGACTATTTACGCCCGCTCGGGCTGCGCACCGCGCTGGTCGGCAAGACGCATATGGCTGCCGACCGGAAGGGCATGGCCCGCCTCGGCATCGACCCGGCGAGCAATGCCGGCGTGCTTCTCTCCGAATGCGGCTTCGAGCCCTTCGAGCGCGACGACGGGCTGCATCCCGACATGTCCGCCGACCCGGACCTCGCCTACAACCGCTGGCTCCGGGAGCGCGGCTATGACAGCCCCAACCCCTGGCACGACTTCGCCAACTCCGCCGAGGGGCCCGACGGCGAACAGCTCTCCGGATGGTATCTGCGCTATGCCCCGCTGCCCGCCCGCGTGAAGGCCGAGCACTCCGAGACCGCCTACATGACCGGCCGGGCGATGGAGTTCATCCGCGAGCAGGGCGAGGAACCCTGGTGCCTCCACCTCTCCTATATCAAGCCGCACTGGCCCTATATCGCGCCCGCCCCCTACCACGGCCTCTACGGGGCCAACTCCGTCACCGCTGCCAACCGTCACGAGGACGAACGCCGGGACCCGCATCCCGTCCACGCCGCCTTCATGGCCCATGAGGACAGCCGGAGCTTCGCCCGCGACGAGGTGCGGCGCGCGGTGATCCCCGCCTATATGGGACTGGTGAAGGAGATCGACGACCATATGGGCCGCCTGTTCGCCTTCCTCGAGGAACAGGGCCGGATGGAAGACACAATGATCGCGTTCACCAGCGACCACGGCGACTATCTGGGCGACCACTGGCTCGGCGAGAAGGAACTGTTCCACGAGGAAAGCGTTCGGATTCCGTTGATCCTCTACGACCCCGAGGGAAAGCCCGGCGCGGTCGTCGACGACCTGGTGGAGTCCATCGACCTGGTGCCGACCTTCGTGGAGGCGGCGGGCGGCGCCGTGCAGCCGCACCGCATGGAGGGGCATTCATTGCTGCCGCTGTTGCGGGGCGGCGAGGCGCCGGCGCGCGATGCGGTGTTCGCCGAGACCGACTACGCCCACC
>JAJECZ010000318.1 GCA_022821735.1 Alphaproteobacteria bacterium
CGCGCTCCATCCAGCGGTTGCTGCGCTCCAGCGCCCCGCCGACATACAGGCCGGGCAGGCCGTAGAAGACGCCGCCCTGCAGCATCATCTCCCGCGCCAGCCCCTCCGCGAGCGCCGGGAAATACATGACCGCGGCCTCGCGGTGCAGCGGGAAGGAAATCGTCTCGACCTCGGCGCCGAGCTCGCTGAACTTCGCGCAGGCCGCGCGGACGACCGCATCGGATTCCGCCTCGGAGCCCGGATGGTCGAACCCATCCTCGATTATGGCGATCCGGAGGCCCGAGACGCCGCCCTCCAGCATCTCCGAATAGGGGTGCGTGACCACATCGCGCTGCCTTCCGTCTATGCCGTCCGCGCCCGCAATGGCCTCCAGCATGAGCGCGTTGTCGGCGACGGTCGCCGTCATCGGCCCCACATGGTCGATGCCGGCCTCGATGCCGAGCACGCCGGTATAGGGCACGAGGCCGTGGGTCGGCTTCATGCCGTAAATGCCGCAGAACGAAGCCGGCATCCGGATCGAGCCGCCCTGGTCGCCGCCGATGGCCATATCGACCTCGCCGGCCGCCACCAGCGCGGCGCTGCCGGAAGAGGAGCCGCCGGCGCTGTAGCCCATCCGGTGGGGGTTGTGGCAGGGGCCGGTCGCATTGCTGTGGCTGCTGCCGGAGAGGCAGTAGTTCTCGCAATGCGCCTTGCCGAGGATGGTGGCGCCCGCGTCCAGCAGGCGCGTCGCGACGGTGGCATCGACCTCCGGGACATAGCCCTCGAGGATCGAGGTCCCGTTCATCATCGGCACGCCGGCCAGCATGATGTTGTCCTTGAGGGCGACGGTCTTGCCCTTGAGCGGGCCCTCCGCCGCGCCCTCGACCCGGCTCTTGTAGTACCAGGCGTTGTATTTGTTCTCCTCGCCCTCCGGCCGGTAGCCGGTGGTGCGCGGATATTTCACCGTCGGCAGGTAGTCCGGCATTTTCTGCTGCGCGTCGGCCATGGCGGCCAGGGGAGCCAGCAGTTCGCTGTATTCCCGGGCTTCCTCATCGGTCAGGCCGAAGCCGAGCGAGCGGCCGAGTTCCTGCAATTCCGACGCTTTGGGACCCTGAATCGTCATCGGCCCGTTCCTCCCGTGATCGCGTTTCTCTCAGAGGCTCTTCCAGTCCTCGGCCTGCTCGAAGGCGTAGGCGGCCCGGTAGATGGCGGGCTCGGCGTAGCGCCTGCCGACCAGCATCATGCCGATGGGCAGGCCGTCGCCCATGCCGCAGGGCAGCGACATCGCCGGATGGTGGGTGATGTCGAAGGGCGCGGTGTTGCCGATCATCTCGAGCGCGCGCTGCACATATTCCTCGCGCGAGGCCTCCGGACCGGGCAGCGGCGTGGCTTTGAGGGGCACGGTCGGCAGCAGCAGCAGGTCGCACTCGGCCAGCACCCTGTCATAGTCCGCCGCCAGCCGGCGCGAGAGGTTCACCCCCTTGCCGTAGTAGCGCAGGCCGTAATGGTTGCGGATATAGGTGCCGAGCATGGTGAAGAGCTTGGTCGTCTCGGACATCTGGTCCGCCCGGTCGCGCCAGCGGTGGTGGAAGTCCATCAGGCTCGTCACATAGAGGTCCTGGCGGCTGTGGCCGTAGCCGTCGCCCCACATCATGGTGCCGGTCAGCCCCTCGACGCCGATGGGGGTCCAGATCGCGGCGCCGATGGCGTGCATCGGCACCGAGACCTCCCGGACCTCCGCGCCGAGCTTGGCCAGAATGTCCGCCGCCGCCCGGTTGGCCGCATCCACATCGGCTTCCGAGTTCGGGTGGCCGAAGCCTTCCTGCAGCACGCCGATCTTCATGCCGCCGACGCCGCCCTCCAGCATCTCGGAGTAGGGGTGCGTCTCGACATCGTATTGCCTCGGGTCCACCCCGTCGGGGCCCGCGATCGCCTCCAGCATCAGCGCATTGTCGCGGACATTGCCGGTCATCGGCCCGGTGTGGTCCACATAGATCTCGATGGGCATGATGCCGGTATAGGGCACGAGCCCGTGCGTCGGCTTCATGCCGTAAATGCCGCAATAGGCGGCCGGCATGCGGATCGACCCGCCCTGGTCGCCGCCGACGGCCATATCGACCTCGCCGGCCGCCACCAGCGCCGCCGAGCCGGAGGAGGAGCCGCCCGCGGAATAGCCCATGCGGTGCGGGTTGTGGACCGCGCCCGTCGCATTGGTGTGGCTGCCGCCGGAAAGGCAGAAATTCTCGCAATGCGCCTTGCCCTCGATGGTGGCGCCCGCGTCCAGCAGCCGCTCGACGATGGTCGCGTCGATGTCCGGCACATAACCTTCCAGCGTGGCCGCGCCGTTCATCATCGGCACGCCGGCCAGCATCACATTGTCCTTGAGCGCGACGGTCTTGCCCTCCAGCTTACCTCCCGCCGCGCCCTCGATCCGGGTCTTGTAGTACCAAGCGTTGTACTTGTTCTCCTCGCCCTCCGGACGGTAGCCGGGCGTGCGCGGATAGCGGACTTGCGGCAAGTTGTCGGGAAGGCCGTCAACCACGTTGTAGGCCTCGATGCTACCGGCGATGAGGCCGAGGAAGGACTGCACGTCGTCCTCGCTGAGCGTCAGGCCCATCTCGTCCGCGACATCGCGCAGCTGCTCCGCTGTCGGCATCTGAACTGGCATTTTCTTCCTCCCTCGACGTCACGCTGCCGGAGTGCTGAAGCCCGTATAGGCGCTCATCATCTCGGCATTGCCCAGGTCGCGACTGTCGACCTGGCGGGTGATTTCACCCTTTTGCAGGATTAGCACGCGCTCAGCGAGCGCGGCGATGAAGTCCAGGTTCTGCTCGACGAGCACGATCGTCAGCTTCTGCCGCGCCCGCAATTCCCCGATGACGGCGGCGATGTCCTGGATGATGGAAGGCTGTATGCCCTCGGTTGGCTCGTCCAGCAGGATCATGGACGGGCGCGCGCAGAGGCAGCGCGCGAGCGCCAGCAATTGCTGCTCCCCGCCGCTGAGCGCGCCGCCGCGGCGGTCCAGGAGCTCGGTGAGGCGCGGGAAGTAGCCGAGGATTTCGCCGATGCGCGCCTCCGGCTCCTCGCCGCGCGGCACCCCGACCAGCATGTTCTCCCGCACGGAGAGGTTGGGAAAGATCTCGCGGCCTTGGGGAACCAGCGCCATGCCGAGCCGCGCGCGCCGCCAGGTCGCCAGCCGCTGGATTTCCCGCCCGTCGAAGCGGATGGAGCCGCCGCTCACATTGACGAAGCCCATGATCGCGCGCAGCAGGGTGGTCTTGCCCATGCCGTTATGGCCGAGGACGCCGACGAGCTCCCCCTCCTCGACATCGAGCTCGATACCGTGCAGGACCGGAACTGGCCCGTAGGTCGCCCGCAGGCCGCGTATCTCAAGCAGCGGCATTCGTCTCCTTCCCGAGATAGATCTCCTGCACCTCCGAATGCGCCATGATCTCCTCCACATGGCCCTCGATGAAGATGCGCCCGCGGTGGAACACGGTGACCGTGCTGGCGATGTCCTTGATGAAGTCCATGTCGTGCTCGACGACGATCAGCGTGTTGTCGCCGGCGAGATTTCGCACCACGCTGGCGAGGCGTGCGCGCTCCTCGCCCGCCATGCCCGCCGCCGGCTCGTCGAGCAACACCAGGCGCGGCTGGCCAGCAAGCACCATGGCGAGCTCCACAAGCTGGCGCTGGCCGTGGGCGAGTGTGCCCACCGTGTCGTCGGCAATGTCCGCGATCTGCATGAGTTCGAGCATCTCGCCGGCCATCCGCGCCGCGCGGTCGGCGGGGTTCCTGCGGTTTGCCGCGAGGCTGACATTCTCGCGGGCCGAGAGGCCCTCGAACAGGTTCGGCACCTGCGTCTTGATGCCGATGCCGCGCGCGACGACCTCGTGGGTGTGGCGGCCGCCGATCTCCTCGCCATCGAACAGGATCGAGCCGCTGGTCGGCCGCAATTGCCCGGTAAGGCACTTGAAGAAGGTACTCTTGCCCGCGCCGTTCGGTCCGATGAGGCAGCGGAGTTCGCCCGGCTCCAGGCTGAAATCGACATCGTCCACCGCCACGACGCCGCCGAAGCGCATGGTGAGGCTGGACGTGGCCAGGATGGGTTCGGATGCCGGGCTCACGGCGCGCCTCCCCGCGACGGCTGCCGGACGAGCGCCACGCCCTTGCGCAGCCAGTCATGCAGGGTCGGCACGATGCCGCGCGGCATGAGCAGCACCAGCAGGACCAGCACGATGCCGAGGATCACCAGATTGTTGATGAACGCCGTCTCGCCAAGCTTCAGCGAAAGATACTGGAGCGCCACGACGCCGACGATGGGCCCGACCAGCGTGCCGACGCCGCCGGCCATCACCCAGATCAGGCACTTGGCTGACATTTCGAGGCTGAAGGCGTTCGGGTCGATGAAAGTCTGGTAGGTCGCCCACATCGCGCCCGACGCCCCGCCGAGCGCGCCGCCGATGGAGAACACCAGCAGCTTGTAGCGGCGGATGTCGTAGCCGAGCAGGCCGGTCCGGACCTCGTTCTCGCGAATGCTGATGGCGATCCGGCCGAACTTGGAGCGGATCAGCACATGGAGCAGGAGATAGACGAAGATGAGCAGCCCCATGAAATACTGGAACATCTCCCCCGGGTCCATTTCCCGGTCCGTGAACGGCACCCGCATGATCGGAATGCTGGGAATGCCGTTGAAGCCGCCGAGCCGCGCTTTGCCGATGGCGTATTCCGGCCCGGCCGTGTGGCTTATCAGCTTCCACATGATGAGGGTCACGACCAGGGTGACGACACCGAGATAGACGTCGCTCAACCGCCCGTAGAACATGAAATAGCCGAGCACGGCCGCGAATGCGAAACACAGCGCGATGGTCAGAAGAAACGGGACCGTGGTGTCGCCCATATTGATCGAGATCACGGCGAACGCGTAGCCGCCGAGGCCGAAGAAGCCGGCCTGGCCGAAGCTGACGATGCCGCCGAAGCCCCAGATGTAGGCGAGGCTGAGCGCGTAGATCGCCAGAACGATGTACTGCGTCATCTGCAGGACTTCGAAGAGGTCGAACCAGGCCGGCACGAACAGCAGGATCGCGAGGAAAACGGCCGCCACCAGGGCAACGCCGCGCCAGTATCCGAGTGCCGACATGCCGTCCCCGCCTCAGAGGCTGCGCGAGAAGATGCGCCCGGTGATGCCTTGCGGCAGCAGCCGGAGAAGGATGAGCGCCACGAGGAGCAGGGCGGCGTCGCCGAACACGGGACCGGACAGGAAGGTGATGCTCTGGCTGAGCGTGCCGAGCATGGTCGAGGCGCTGAGCGTGCCGGCGACGATGGCCGAGCCGCCCGTCACCACGGTAATGAAAGCCTGCCCGATGAAATAGACGCCCATGCTGGGCACGACGCCGGCAATCGGCGCAAGCAGGCCGCCCGCCAGCCCGGTCAGCGCCGCGCCGATGCCGAAAGTCGCCATATAGACCAGCTTGGAGTTGACCCCGAGCGCCTCCGCCATGCCCGGGTTCTGCATGGTCGAGCGCGCGATCAGGCCGAAGCGGGTGTATTTGAGCCCCGCAAAGATGGCGGCCAGGATTAGCGCCGCCGCGAAGATCAGCACCAGCGTGTAGCTTGCCATCTTGTAGTCGCCGATGGCGAAGCCGCCCAGCGGCGTGGCCACGCCCTCGACCGTGTTGCCGAACACCACGGTCACAAGCCCGATAATGAGCAGGCTCAACCCCCAGGTCGCCAGGATGGAATCCAAGAGCCGGTTATAGAGGAACTGGATGATGCAGCGCTCGACGATGACCCCGAACACCCCCACGACGAGCGGCGCCAGCACCAGGATTGCGACCCAGAGATTCACCCCCAGCTTGGTCGTCAGCACCACGGTATAGCCGCCGAGCATCAGGAACTCGCCATGGGCGATGTTAATGACCCGCATCATGCCGAAAATGATCGCGAGCCCGGCCGCGATGAGCACCAGCCCCGCCACGGCGCGCAGGAGCTCTATGAGGACGATAAGGGCAAAATCCATGAAGGACCCTCGCACCGCCGCCCCGCCTGGCGAGGCGGGACGGCGGACGCTCGGCTGCGTCTGCTAGTTGAGAGAGATCTCGTAATGCTTGTTGGCGTTCGGGTCCTTTTCGAGGTCGCAGACAGTCTGGGTATCGACGGGCTGGACCTGGGAGAACTGCTCCTTGATGACG
>JAJECZ010000230.1 GCA_022821735.1 Alphaproteobacteria bacterium
GGACTGGGATGCGGTAATCTCGGTGCATCTCAAGGGCTCGTTCAATGTGGCGCGCAATGCGGCGGACCATTTCCGGGCGCAGGAGTCCGGCGCGATGGTGCATTTCACCTCGACCTCGGGGCTGATCGGCAATTTCGGCCAAGCGAACTACGCGGCGGCGAAGATGGGGATCGTGGGGCTGTCGAAGTCGATTGCGCTCGACATGCAGCGCTTCAACGTGCGCTCCAACTGCATGTCGCCCTTCGCCTGGACGCGCATGATCGAGACCATTCCCGCTAACACGCCGCAGGAGCTGGAGCGGATCGAGAAGCTGAAGACGCTGCAGCCCGCGCAGATCGCGCCGATGGTGGTCTATCTGCTTTCCGACCTCGCGAGCGGCGTCACGGGACAGATCTTCGCGTCCCGGCGCAACGAGCAATTCATCTTCAACCAGCACCGCCCGGCGCGGTCCGTGCATCGCGGCGGGGGCTGGACGCCGGCCGACATCCACGAGCACGCCATGCCGGCCCTGAAGGCCTCGTTCTCCCCGCTCGACCGGGACGGCGACGTGTTCTACTGGGACCCTGTCTGACGGGAAACGGCGACCCCGCTCCGTGGAACCGGTTGGGAAGGGGCCGGCATGTTCGACGAGATGACCGGCGACGGCCACGGACTGAGAGCACCCTACAAGGATATTGCCGCCTGGATCGAGGCGAGCGGCCTCGACACGCTGCACCGGCACACGGCGGAGGCCGAGGCGGTCTTCCGGCGGATCGGCATCACCTTCGCCGTCTATGGCGAAGGCGGGGACCCGGAACGGCTGATTCCCTTCGACCTCATCCCCAGGGTGTTCGCCGCCGACGAGTGGCGCCGGCTGGAGCGCGGCATCCGCCAGCGGGCGCTCGCGCTCAACGCGTTTCTCCAGGACATCTATCACCGGGGCGAAATCCTGCGCGCCGGCATCGTGCCGGAGCGGCTGGTTTACCGGAATGCGGCCTTCGAGCCGGCGATGATCGGCGTCGATCCGCCGGGCCGGGTCTATTCCCATGTGGTTGGCATCGACATCGTGCGTACCGGCGAGCGCGAATTCCAGGTGCTGGAGGACAATTGCCGCACGCCCTCCGGGGTCAGCTACATGCTCGAAAACCGCGAGACCATGATGCGGACCTGCCCGGAACTCTTCCGCTCCGGCAATGTCGAGCCCGTCGATGTCTATCCGGAGGAGTTGCGCCGGACGCTGGAGGAGGTGGCGCCGCCGGCCTGTTCCGGCGACCCGGTCATCGCACTGCTGACGCCGGGGCCGTTCAACTCCGCCTATTACGAGCATTCCTTCCTGGCCGACCTCATGGGCATCGAGCTGGTGGAGCCGCAGGACCTGTTCGTCGACGAGGGCCTGTGCTGGATGCGCACGACGCAGGGTCCCCAGCGCGTGGATGTGCTCTACCGGCGCATCGACGACGCCTTTCTGGACCCGCTCTCCTTCCGCCCCGACAGCATGCTCGGCGTCCCCGGCCTGTTCGACGTCTACCGCGCCGGCGGCGTGACCCTCTGCTCGGCGCCGGGTTCCGGCATCGCGGACGACAAGGAAGTCTATGTCTACGTGCCGGAGATGATCCGCTTCTATCTCGGACAGGAGCCGATCCTGCAGAATGTGCCCACCTGGCGCTGTTCGAATGACGAGGAACGCGCATATGTTCTGGAGCGGCTGGACGAACTGGTGGTGAAGGAAGTCCACGGCTCGGGCGGCTACGGCATGCTGATCGGGCCGCATTCGACCGCCGCCGAACGCGCCGAATTCGCGGAAAAGATCCGCCGCGACCCGGAGACCTATATCGCCCAGCCGACGCTGGAGCTTTCGTCCTCGCCCTCGCTTGGCGAGGCGGGTATTGCCGGCCGGCACGTCGATTTCCGCCCCTATTGCCTGATCGGCCGCACCATCCGCCTCGTTCCCGGCGGCCTCACCCGTGTCGCGCTCCGCGAAGGCTCGCTGGTCGTCAATTCCAGCCAGGGCGGCGGCGTCAAGGACACCTGGGTGCTGGCGGAATAGCACTGTGCCAATCGGGACAGGCCGGGCGAAACCCGCCTATATTGTGTCCGGAGTTTGACGGGGCTGTATCCATGCTGAGCCGGACGGCGGAAAGCCTCTTCTGGATGGCGCGCTATATCGAGCGTGCGGAGGCGACCGCGCGGCTGATCGAGATGGGCCGGCGCATGGCGATGCTGCCCGGCGCGTACGGGCAGGAGGAATGGCGCTCGGTCGTGGCCGCAGCCGGCGCCGGCGCTGCGTTCGGGCCCGATGACCGGGTCGGCGAGGCCGAAGTTTGCCGGAGCCTCATTCTCGACGAGGACAACCCCTCCTCGATCCGCGCCTGCCTCGACCGCGCCAGGAACAATGCCCGCGCCGTGCGCACCGCGCTCACCGCCGACATGTGGGAGGGGCTGAACGAAGGCTGGCGGTGGCTCGGCGGCGTCGAGGCAGAGACCGTCCGGCGGGACCTGCCGGCCACGCTCGACCGCATCAGGAGCCTCTCGGCGCTGTTCCGGGGTGCTGCGCAGACCAGCATGCTGCGGGGCGAGCGCTACGACTTCCTCTCTGCCGGCGCCTTCCTCGAACGCGCCGACATGACGCTCAGGCTCCTCGACGCCAAATATTTCGTGCTGCTGCCGGAAACCGGTCTGCTGCTCGACAACCGGGACCGCTACCGCTGGATCAGCCTCCTGCACGCCACATCGGCCGTCCGCGCCTTCCACTATGTCTATCGCGGCGATTTCGACCCGTCGAAGATCGCCCACTTCATGATCCTGAACGCCGAGTTCCCCTGCTCGCTCGCCTTCTGCTACGGCGGCCTCCGCGCGGCGCTCATCCGCCTGGCGAACCGCTACGGCGCGCGCCACGATTGCCACGCCACCGTCGAGAAAGCCGTTCGCCAATTGCAGGACCGGGAGATGGACGACATTTTCGACGAGGGGCTGCACGAGTTCCTGCTGGAGACGCTTCGGCTCAATGCGCAGCTCTCCAGCGAACTCTCCCGCGCCTACCACTTCTGAGCGGCCGGCCCATGCGCCTCTCCATCCGCCACGAAACGGTTTACAGCTACGATCCGCCGCCCGCGCAATTGACGCTGCGGCTCAGGCTGTTCGCCGCCGACAACCCCATGCAGCGGGTCGAGGCCTGGTCGGTCCGGGTCAACGGGGCCGAAGTGTCGCCCCTGCTGACCAACTCCTTCGGCGACAGGGAGGCGCTCTGGCGGGCGCCGGAACCGCCGGAGCGCGTGGAGGTCTCGGTCGAGGGCACGGTCGAGACCGAGGACAGGGCCGGGATGCTGGGCCGCTGGCCGCCGCACCGCCCGGCCGTCTTCCTGCGCTATTCGCCACTCACGGAGCCCGAGCGCGGCGTCGCCGGGTTCGCCAGGAAAGTCGCCGAAGCGAGCGACGGCCTGCTCCCGATGCTCCACAACCTGAGCGAAGCCGTCGCCGACGCGGTCGAATACCGCCCGGGCGCGACCGACGGCAGCGTCACCGCCGCCGAGGCGCTGGAGCGGGGCGCCGGCGTCTGCCAGGACCATGCGCACCTCTTCGCCGCCGCCTGCCGGTCCCTGGAAATCCCGGCGCGCTATGTCGTCGGCTATCTGCATGACCCGGACGCGCCGCTCGGCGACACCCATGCCTGGGCGGAAGCCTGGGTCCAGGGGCTCGGCTGGGTCGGCTTCGACCCCACCCACCGCCAGAGCCCGACCGACGCCTATGTCCGCCTCGGCTCCGGCCTCGACGCCTTCGACGCCGCCCCTATCCGCGGCCACATGCACGGCGAGAGCACGGAATCCCTCGCCGCCGACGTCGCGGTGGGCGAAGCGCAGTAGGCGGGAGCGCCTGCCGTCCGGCCGGAACTGCCTTACGCGGCCTCGCGCGGCGAGGTTGTCAGCGGCAGGTCCAGGCTTACCCGGTCGTAGGGAACGCGCGGGACGAGCGCGCCGCGCCGCCCCGCCGCCAACTCCACAAGGCCGTAGCGCGACATCGTCTTGAGAGTGCGCGACAGGTTGGACTTGCTGCGCCCGGCCAGCGCCGCCAACTCCGTCAGCGAACCCGGCCGCTCCCGCGCAATCACCGCCAGCAACTCGCGATTGTGCCCGGAGAGCACCTTCGCAAAACTCTCGAGGGACGTGAACCAGACCGTTGGCTCGTCCCCGGAAGGCTTGTGCTCTCCCCGGGCGATTGCCATCGTCCGCGCCTTCATCCGGTCGTAACCGGCGATACCGATCTTCAATGTGGTCATGGGATTGACCCTCGCTCCTTCAGAACCGCGTCCACTTCCTTCCAGAAGTCTTCGAGAAGCGTGGCGGCATCCTTGTAGTCGTACGGTCCGATTGTCCTGAGGCGGTGGCGGTGGTCGTGCCTACTGCGTTCCCGCCTTCCTGCGCCTTGCCGTTTCCTGAGAGGGTGCGCATTGTCGAATCCCACCAATCTGGCGCCGTCGGGAGCGTGGAGCGTCAGCGAATAGCTGAGACCATGCGGTCGTTCCGCCGTGGCCCCGGTTCGTATCGCGACGAATTTGACCCAGCATCCCGAGGCATCGACGAACAGAGTCTGGCCGTGAAGGTCCAGCAATGTCTCAAGCCCAGGATCGGCGTCGGGCGCTGTCATTGCTTATGGTTATCATTTTCCGATAACCATGCAAAGGGAAAAGGCAGGACGTACCGCCCTGTCCAGGCTCCCGCGCTTCCAGGTCGAAGGCGGCGGCGAGGAGGGCCTTCGTGCAGTCGTCGCGGCTTCCAGGCCGACTTCCACCGCCGATGTCAAGGCGGGCGAAGCGTAGCAGGCCGGCGTCGGCGCATGGCGACCGCAGTGGTTGAGGCCGCGTACTCCAAAAGCCGGAGGCCCGCACGAGTGGTTTTCCATAGCACCGAAGCCATATTTGTTCGATATTTTAGAAATATTTCCTGAAAAAAACTTGCTTTCTGAAAAAAGTGTGTTAATTTGTCATCGAGGGAAGGGGCTTCCGGGGCTGCTTCCCCCAGTTCCGAAAATCCGGTGCGGAACCGACGGGCGAAGTGCGTCCGCCGCCTCGCGCGCGCAATCAGGCGCGCGAACCGCGCCGGCGCCGACGCGCGCCCGCGCCCGTACGCGATACGCGCGAAACAGGGACCCGCCGCAAGCAGGACGGCGGCGGGAGGAGTGGAAAGGACAAGGAGGGCCGATGAGCAAGACGCCTGCACGCCGCCCCTGCCGCAAAGGGCCTTGGACCGGGTCCGAGGCGACGAAAAGGGGAGGCCGGCGGACCATGACAAAACATGACATTTCCGGCGGGCCTCATGACAAAACATGACAAAAAATACACATATGAATCGATCATAACGACAGTGGGGGACGAGAGCTACAGAAACACGGACATTTCTACCATACAATGTTGTATTGATAGACTTATTTAATTCGCTTGGAACCTCTGGCCAGCGCCACCTGCCGACGAGTGAAGACGAGCAGGAACCCCGAATCTGACATTAGTCGGTTGCGATATGAAGACGGATTTGGTAGGCTGACGGAAGAAATCGGACGTCGCAATTGGAGATGCCTGCCTTGGGCGCCGTCAAGCTCAGCAAGAGAACCATAGACGCGCTCGCCGTCGAGCGCGGAGACAAGGTGTTCTGGGACTGGGACCTGCCGGGGTTCGGGATACGGGTCCATGCGACGGGGCGCAGGATATATGTCGCCCAGGCACGCACGCCGGGCGGGTTGCCCAGGCGCGTGAGATTGGGCCGGTTCGAAGACATGACGGCCAAGCAGGCCCGGCAGGAGGCGGCGGAGATCATCGACCGCATTCGGCGCGGTGAGGACCCGCTGTCCCCGGCGACACCGCCGGAGCCGACCGTGGCCGATCTCGCGGCGCGCTACATGCAGGGGTATGTGGAGGTGAACTGCCGGCCCCTGACGGTGGAGGCATACCGGCGCGTGCTCAAACTGCAAATCCTGCCGGCACTGGGTGCTCTCAAGCTCTCCGAGGTCGACCGTTCGCACATCTCAGCCTTGCATTACGGTCTTCGAGACAAGCCCGCGCAGGCGAACAAGGCGGTGGGCGTGTTCTCGAAGATGTTCAAGCTGGCGGTGGCCTGGGGCATGACCCCGGCGCGACCCAATCCCTGCCGGTCGGTGAAGCGCTATAGGGAACGAAGCTGCGAGCGTTTCCTGACCGCGGACGAATATGCCCGCCTGGGCCGGGTGCTGGTCGAGGCCGAGTCCGAAGGCGCCCTTATGGCCGCTGCGGTCGCGGCCATCCGGCTGCTGCTGCTCACCGGGTGCCGCCGGAACGAGATTCTGACACTCGGATGGGACGATATCGACCGCAGCGCGGGTGAGTTGCGGCTCCTCGATTCGAAGACGGGCCCCCGGCCTGTGCCGCTGACGCCGGCGGTGGAGCGCGTGCTGGCGCGGATACCGCGCATTGAGGGCAATCCCTGGGTGATCGCCGGGCGGGACCGGAGCGACCGTCTGAAGCGCATCGATCCGTTCTGGAACAAGCTGCGCGCGCGTGCCCGACTTGAGGACGTGCGCCTGCATGACTTTCGTCACAGCTTCGCCTCGCAGGCGCTGGAGATTGGTGAGGGCCTGCCGGTCATCGCCCGGCTGCTCGGCCACAGGACGGTGATGACGACGGTGAAATACGCCCATCTGGCGCGCGACACCGAGCGGGCCTCGGCGGCGAAGGTCGGGGACAGCATCGGCGCTAACCTCCTGTCCCGTGATGCAAACGACGAAGCCGACGCGGCGTAGCGCCGGGCGAAAGCAGGAAACAGGACATGGCGAAGCTCAGGCGCACGACGATCTCGCGAAGCACGGTGGAGAAGCTGGAGGCGGACAGGGACACGGTGTTCTGGGACAGCGAGCTGCTGGGCTTCGGCGTCAGGGTCTACCCGACCGGGCGCAAGGTCTATGTCGTGCAGACGCGCACGGGCGGCGAGAACGGCAAGCGGGTGACGGTCGGGCGCCACGGTGTCATCACGCCGGAGGAGGCGCGCCGGCGTGCGGCGCTGATCGTGTCCAGGATCAAGGCGGGCGAAGACCCCGTCCCGGAGCCGATGGCGGTCACGGAGGCGAAGGGGCCGACGGTGGCGGACCTGGCGGCGGTTTATCTCGAAGAAATAGTAGAAGTGCGCCTGAAGCCCGCGTCGGCGAAGGTCTATCGCAGCGTCATAGGCAAGCACGTCCTGCCGGCGCTGGGCAGGAAGCCGGCGCTGTCCGTGGACCATGCGGCGGTCTCGGCGCTTCACCATTCGCTCGCCGCGACGCCTTCGGCGGCGAACCGGGCGGTCGAGATGCTGTTCCGCATCTACCGGGCGGCCGAGGAGCGGGAGTTGATCCCGGAGGGCAGCAATCCGTGCCGGCAGGTCTCGAAGAACCGGCCGCGCCGCCACGAGCGTTTCCTGACCGACAGGGAGTTCCGTCGTCTCGGCCGGGCGCTGGACGAGGAGGAAAAGAACGGGGGCAGCCGCATGTATGCGGCCATGGCGATCCGCTTGCTGCTGCTGACCGGGTGCCGCAAGAACGAGGTCCTCAACTTGCGCTGGGACCATGTCGACCTGGAGGCGCGCGAGATGCGGCTTGCGGACGGCAAGACCGGTCCCCGGAGAGTGCAGCTGTCGCCGGCTTCGGTCGAAGTGCTGGCGCGGATCCCGGGGGTGGAGGGCAACCTGCATGTCATCCCGGGCCTGCGGCCGGACAGCCGCATGAGCGACCTGCAGCGCCCCTGGATGAGGATCCGGGAGCGCGCCAGGCTCCAGGACATGCGCCTGCATGACTGCCGTCACAGCTTCGCGTCGCGGGCGCTGGCGCTCGGCGAAAGC
>JAJECZ010000474.1 GCA_022821735.1 Alphaproteobacteria bacterium
CTGGGTCGCCCAGGTCTTGATCGTGCGCTCCGGCAGGTCTCCGGAAAGCACGATGCGCAGCAGGTTCTCGTAGCGCACGATGCGCCGTATCCAGGGCGCCTCGCTGTCCTCGGGCAGGGTCGCGATGCGGGACACGGCCGCCTCCACATCCGCCAGCGCCGCCTGCATGTCGGTCCCGGCCTCGAACTCGACACTGATGCTGGTGCGGCCTTCCTGGGAGTTGGAAACGACCCGCTTCACGCGGTCGAGGAAACGGACCTCCGGCTCGACGGCCTGGACGATGGCATTGTCCACATCCTCCGCGCCGGCGCCCGGCCATGTCACGGTGACGAGGACCACGTCGATGCCGAAATCGGGGAAGAACTGCTTGTTCATCCGCCCGAGCGCCAGCAGCCCGACCACCAGCATCGCAGCCATCAGCAGGTTCGCAGCCGTCGGGTGGCGCGCGAACAGCGCGATCAAGGGACGGTGACCTTGACGCCGGGGGCGATCTCCGGGAAGCGCGTCAGCACGATGCGCTGGCCGTCCTCGAGCGGCCCCTGCACCAGCAGGGTCCCGCCCTCCCTGGCGCGGACGCTCACCGCGACGGCCTCGAGCCGGTCGTCCGCGCCGATGCGGTAGACCCTCCCGCCGTCGAACACCGCAGACGCGGGCAGCCGCACCGCGTCCTGCATTTCCGGGCCCTCGAGAAACACCTCGACGAAGGCGCCGGCGCGCAGCCGCGTGTCCTCCGGCAGGGCGTCGAGGCTGGCGAAGGCGGCGATGCCGCCGCTGGCGGCGTCGATCTCGCCTTCGAGGCGCGCGATCCGGGCGGGGAAGCTGCGGGCGGCGGCGCCGGTGCGCCAGACCGCTTCCAGCCGGCGGCCGACCACGCCGTCCCCGGCATCCAGATCGCCGAACACGTCGTTCGGGATCGTCACGCCGATTTCGAGCCGCGAGACATCGACGAGGCGGGCCACGCGCTCGGCCGTCCCGACCTGCTTGCCGACCTCGACGCCGATATCCACCAGCCAGCCGGCGAAGGGCGCGGTCAGCCGCGTCTCGGCCAGGTCGCGCTCGGCGCGGGCGAGCGCCGCCTCGGCGCGCCGGATCGCCGCCTGCTGGCGCTCGACGCGGGCGGCGAAGCGCGCGACGGCGTTCTGCCGCTGGCTGGAGGTCTGCTGCTGGCGGCTGAGCGCAAGCTCCCCGTCATCGAGCGCCTTCTGGGAAATGGCGCCGCGCCGGCGGAGCTGGCGCCGGCGGTCGGTCTCGCGGCGGAGCAGGTCGAGCTGGCGGCGGTCTTCGCCCAGCTGGTCGCGCGCGCCGACGAGGTCGGCCTCGACCTCGCGCAGGCTTGCGCGGGACTCGGCGAGCTCGGCGGTCCTGAGTTCGAGCGCGGTCTCGAAATTGAAGGGGTCGATGGCGATCAGCAGGTCGCCCTCGGCCACATAGCCGCCTTCGCGGAAGGCCGGCCCGACCGCCGCGACGCGCCCGGCGACCAGCGGGCGCAGGTCCACCGAGCGTCCGGCGACCGTCTGGCCGAAGAGCGGAATGCGCGGCCGGGTCGTCTCCAGCGCCACGGCGGCGGCCTCGACCGCCCAGACGCGTTCGCCCGGCGTTTCCGGCAGGATGGCGGTGCGCGTCGCCATCATGGCCAGAAACGCCGCGATCCCCGCCCCCAGCACCAGCAGAGGCAGCAACGCGCGGCGCAAACGCCGGGGCTTCCGGCGCGGCTGACGGCCGGTTCCTTCGGTCAGCGCCCCGGGCTCGGCGGGGACGATCTCTGCATCGCGCGGATTCACGGCGACTCCAGAATACTCCTGCCCCACGCTTCCGTCCCGTGTTTATTTTCCGGTGCCATGCCCGGACGCCCGCGAGCCTGCCGCCGCCGGGTAACGGGCGTTTGTCGGCCGGGCGCGGTTTCGTAACGAATCGTAACCGCCGGCAGGGCTTGACATGGCCTGTATGTTCCCTATATAACCCTCTCAACTGAGAAAACAAGCCGAGGGAGCCATGACCTGACCGACCCGCGGCGGCCGCAGAGGGCCGCGCTCGATCTGCACGAATTCCGAACCCGGAAGGCCGATAGCCGCTGCAAGGCGGAGGCGTGGGGGCACGACAGACGGGGGAGGTGCGCGCCTGCGGCGCGGCCTTGCAATCTACCTGGCCGGAAAACGGCTGCTTTTCGCCGCCGGTCTTGCGGTCAACCTGGCGAAGACCGGCGGCGGCGCCGGAAGAAGAGAAGAGGAGGAGACGCGATGACGGACGGATCGACGGGCGGGCCGGCGGCCGCCCTGCCGGGGCCGCGGAAGGGCCGGGCGGTGAACGAGGAGCTCAGGGGCATGGCGGTGGCGGCCGTGCTGCACGGGGGCCAGACCGCGGCCGCGGCCGCCCGGCGTTTCGGACTGGGCGACAGGACGCTGCGGCGCTGGGTGAAGCAGTTTCACGAGCAGGGCCATGTGCGGCCCGGCAGGCAGGGCGGCAGCGCCTCGCGGATCGAGCCGGAGCGCGGGCGCATCCTGCGCATCCTGGCGGCGCGGCCGGAGCTTTCCATGGCCGGGGTGCGGGACGCGCTCGCCGCCGAGGGGGTGGCGCTTCACGAGACCACGGTGCAGCGCTTCCTGAAACGCCACGGCCTCGACCGCAAAACCCGCCTCGCCGCCCGGCAGCGCGCGCGGGGGAGAGGGCGGAAATAGCCGCGGGGCGGGCGATGCCTGCGCCGGGGCGGCCTTACGGGCGGGCGGTTTCTTCGAGGTCCGCAAGCATCTTTTCGACGGAGGCGAAGCGCGCCCTGCCCGCCTTCACGATCTCATCGGCCTCGGCCATGGCCGCGCGGGTCTCGGCGTTGGGAACCTTCCGCTCCGGGCCGCTGCCGGTCCCGGTATGCGGCATGGCGTTTCGTTCGGTCATGCCTGGCTCCTGTGTCCCGGATTAGGGATATGGATGGTGTGCGGCACCGTCAACAGCCGCCCGGCAGTAAAGGGCTCGGAGCGCCGGGCGGGTCCACAGCAATGTCCATGTCATAGTCCGAATTCGTCGCGCAGTTCGCGATCGGAGACGGTATCCCCGGAGGCCAGAGCGCGGCGTCCTTCCTCAAGGGCGTCGCGGTCCCCGCCGCTCAGCGGCTCGTCGGCCTCGGGGGCGGCGAAGAGCGCGCGAACGAACGGATGCCCGGCCCCGGACAGGAATTCGAGATAGCGCTCGGCGACCGGGAGTTCGCCGGTGGGAAGCGCGTCCACCAGCCGATGCAGCCGCTCCCTCGTCATGGTCTCCATGGCGCTTCCTCTATCGACGGCCGACCTCTCGGGAATCCAGGGAGCCTGTCCCCCTTGCCTTCCAGCCGCCCGCTCCGGCGCCGCTACTCCGCCGGCGCGGGCCTCGGCCCGCCGGTGCGCTCGATCAGCGCGGCGAGCGCCGCCATCGTCTCCTCGTGGCGGCGTTCGTCAGCCTCGTGCCACGCCGCCAGTTCCTCGCGCGCCCGGCGCTGCTCCGCTTCGTGCGCCGCCTGCGCCTGCCTGCGGTCCGAGGCGCGCTCGTCGGACGACTTGCTCATCGTCCTTATGCCCTCGCGAATGAAATAGCAGGTCGCGATGCCGACGCCCGCCGTAACCGCGGCGATCGCCAGTGTCGCCAGCGCGGCGACTGCAGGCCAGTCCCCGCCGGGAAGTTCCAAGCGATGCGCTCCGGTTGCGGCGGCGCCAGTCTAGCGCACCGCGCGGCCGGTGTCGCCCCGGCCCCCCGGCGGAGACCCGGTGCAGGCGCCGGGCCGCGCCGTTTCCGTCGCGCCTGAACGCCCCTCCGTCATGCCCGGAACAAGTCCACTGCTGTCCGGACGGCGGCCCCTCAACCCTCATCCTGAGTAGCCGACCGGAGAGCTTGTCCTGAGCTTGTCGAAGG
>JAJECZ010000378.1 GCA_022821735.1 Alphaproteobacteria bacterium
CACGCCCGTACCCTTGCGAAGGCACTTGTCGGAACATCGCGTGGAGACCGCTTACGAGCGGGGATGGTCGAACCTTCGCAACGGCGCGCTGCTCGATCGCGCCGAGGCGGAGGGCTTCGAGCTGCTGGTCACGACGGACCAAAGCCTGCGTCACCAGCAGAACCTCGCCGCGCGGCGGCTCGCGGTGCTGGTGCTGATGTCCACATCCTGGCCGCGTATCGAGGCGCGCGCAGACCGGATCGTGGCCGCGATCGAACGGATTGCGCCGGGCGAGTGCGTCGAAGTCTCTATCTGAACCTCGATCCGCGCGGCCTCGGCGGGCGTTTCTTCCCCGCGACAGGAGCACACGAAAGCCGCGGTACACGCGCGAGACGGTTGCTGAATTCCGTCACCCCGGCCCTTCGTCCATGGTCTCGCGCATCGTATTGCGGGCCGCCGCGACGATCTCGTCGAGCTCGTTCCCGCGCTCGGCGTCGAGCATTTCCTCCCGGTTGATCGTCGCCAGCACGTAGACGGCGCGGTAGATCGCCTCGATCAGCGCGAGGTGACCGGGGGTGAGCGCGGCTTCGGCGGGGCTGGCGAGACGCTCCTCGACCGCGGCGAGCATGACGGTTCGGACGAGTTGGCTGGCCGAAATCCCCTGGCGCAGGGCCGCGTCCTCGACCAGTTGCCACTCCGAATCGGAGAAACGGATCGTGCGCGAGCGGCGGGGGTCGCCCGCGCGGACGCCCGACTCGTTCGACTCCGCGCGAGCTCTTCGAGCTTTTCGGGCCATTTCGCTGCTCCTTTTCGGCCTCGCCAAGGTCCGGCGCAGGCCGAGACCGCACCCGAGGTTCGACTTGCCGGGCCTGCTTCCAGCCCTCCGCCGCCTCCCGGCCGGCGGTATCGTTGAGCCGCAGGGAGAGGGCGGAGAGCACACGCGGACGGCGCTCGCGGTGGGGCGATCCGGCGAGTTTCAACAGCAGTCAAACCGGCTTGTCAGCGTATTGCATCGCCATGCGCCGGACAATCGGGCGGTACACGAGCGTGTATCGGCGATGGACAGGCGGGGCCTGGAGATGCCCTGGGGGTGACAGGGACAGGAGGCTCGGCGTGTACCGGCGCGAAACTCGCTCGCTCCGCGATACTCCAGGCCCTTCAAGTCCTCTCGCGGCCCCTCAAGGGCACTGGAGGGCACGCCTGTCCCCGCATGGCAGGGCTTGCAGCGGGCTGCGTTCCGGTGTGAGGAAACAGCGGCTCCGCCGTAGAGACAGAGCCGAATCGGACAGCATTCGCGATGGGGAAATCGACGCCGGGGAAGCCGGCGAGAGGGAGCCGCCACGGCGCTTGAGTGGCGGGACCCCGGATCGGAGTCCGGGGCAGGCGTGCCGACACGAACCGGGGCGGTCGTGCGCGCCGGAGCGACGGCGGCATCGGCGGCGGGCGCTGCGCTGAGTCGCCCGCCACTGCATCGCTTGCTGCGGAGGCCAATGACGGCGAAGCCGGCAACAGCGACGCGCAAGACGATGGTGATGGCGAGCGCGGCGCGAAGCGCGTGCGAGGATGACGCCGCCGCCGCATTGCCGTCTGTGCGAAACGAGCCGCGCCGCCGTCCCGATGCCGGGAAGACGACGCGGCCCGCGATGCGCTGCGGTCAGGCGGCGCGCATAACCGGAATGCCCAGAGTGCGCGCGCGGTCGGCGAGGTTCTCGGTGATGCCCGAACCGGGGAACAGGATCACACCCTTGGGCATAAGGTTCAGCAGTTCCTCGTTGCGGCGGAACGGGGCGGCCCTGCCGTGGCGGTCCCAGTCCGGCTTGCAGACGACCTGGTGGACGCCGTTCCGCTCGGCCCAGCGCGCGGCGATCCGCTCGACGCCGGGACCGCCGCCGTGGACGATCACGATGTCGCTGTACTTGGCGCGCGCCTGGTCGAGCCTGGCGATCACGGCGGCCGGGTCGGCGACGTCCTTGCCGCCGGCGATGGCGACCAGCGTTCCCTGCGGCAGGTGCGCCATGGTCTCGCGGTCCTTCCTCGCCCGCTGGTAGTCGCGCGCGTCGATGGCGGCCGAGGTCAGCGTGCCGGTCTGCGAGACGTGGCTGCCGCGCCGGGGCCGCCACATGTCGCCGGTCTCGATGCGGTAGGCTTCGGCGGCCTCGTCGCGCAAGGTCTCGAAGGCGTCGCGGCGGGCGGTGAGGTTCTGCGCGCGGTCGGTGGTCAGCTCCAGTTCCAGCGACTTGATCTCGGTGCCGTCCTGCGCGCGCTGGAGGTCGCGGAGGTCCGGCATCAGCTTGTCCGCCGCCCGGTCGAGGCGGTTGGTCTGGGCGTCGAGCATGTTGACGAAGCCCCAGAGCAGGCTCTCGCGCTCGTCGGCCATCTGGTACCCGTCCGGCGCGACGCCCTGGGCTAGGATGCGGAATGCCTCGCTGACGGCGTCGAGCGCATCGGCCTCGTCCCAGACTTCGCGGGTGTCGAACTCGTCCCGCTCGGGGGTGGCGCCGAACAGGGCGGCGTTGTCGCAGACGGTCGCGGTGGCGGACTGCCCGCCGGTCTCGATG
>JAJECZ010000045.1 GCA_022821735.1 Alphaproteobacteria bacterium
GCAGTCGCCGATGGTGATGAACACGTCGCGCAGGCCGCCCAGGATCTCCGCCGGGCGCGAATGATAGACCGCGCCGTATTTGTCGGAGACGAAGCTCTCCGTCACGTTCCGGATCTCGACGTCGGTCTGCGTGCTTTCGACGGGACAGCCGAGATTGTCCGAGAAGACGCGCACCGTTGCGTCATTGTCGTTCGTGGCGATGCCGAGATGGTCGATCTTGTAGGCGGGACCGTCGGCCGAGGGGATGTCCAGCGGTTCGATGAAGCGGGTGCGGATGCCGACGGTCTCCCGCGGGTCGATGACGACGAAGCGCCTGCCGTCCGGTCCTATACCCTCTGCCGTGACCGTGAGGCCGTGCGCGGCTGCAGTGGCAGCGGGGTCGGGCGCAGCGAGCGCCATGTGGTGGACGCCCGGGAATTGCGGCTCTTCCAGGTAGGGATCGTAGGGGTCGAACAGCGCGACGGCCGCCCTGCCGACGCCGAAGAACGGAACGGCGCGGCCGCCGAGCGCGACATCGGTCCGCTCCAGGCCGAGCGAGTGGCCGAGGAACCGGCAGGCGGCCTCCACGTCGCGGGCCGCCAGCGCCAGGTAGTTCAGCGGGTAACCGGCCATGGGTCAGACCTCCTCGCGCTGGACGAAATGCATCAGCACGCCGCCGATCATGGTGGGGTGCATGAAGCCGATGAGCGCGCGGCGGGAGCCCGGCCGGCCCACCGTGTCGATGGTCCGGTGGCCCGCCGCCCGCAGCGTCGCCAGCGACCCGGCCACGTCCGGCGTCTTGAAGGCGATGTGGTGGAGGCCTGCGCCGCGCGCCGCGATGTAGCGCGCGATGGCGCTGCGGTCGCCGCGCGTGTTGCCGGCCGCGTCGTGCCGGGCGGCATCGACCTCGCTCCCCGTCGTCAGGTCCTGGATGAACTCCAGCTCCGTGTCGCCGACGGTGATGAAGGTGACCCGCATGCTGCCGACGAGGTGCGACGGCCTGGTGTGGAAAATGTAGTTGTAGGTGTCGGAGGTGAAATTCTCCGAGACCGTCTCGGTTTCGCTGTCGGTCTGCTGGCTCTCATAGACGCAGCCCAGCCTGTCGATGAACGCCTCGCGCGCCGCCCGGTTGTCGGCCGACGCGACGCCGAGATGGTCGATCCGCTCGACCATGTCCGACGAACCGGGCCCGGTGCCGAGCGGCGCTGCAAGGCGGGTGCGCACCCCGCCGGTCGCCTCCGGCGAAAGCGCCACCTGCGGCCCGCCGCCGAGGCCCTCCGAGACCCCGCCCGCCCTGGCGATGCCGGAGGCATCGGCCGCGGCCTCCGGGTCGGCGGCGGCGATCGCCATATGGTGGACGCCCTTCTTCGCACCCGGCCCGAGGAACGGGTCGTCCGGGCGGAAGAGGGCCAGCGCCGAGCGCCCGACCGAGACGACCGGCACGCGCGAGCCGCCGCAGGCGAAGTCCTGCCGCGGCAGTTGGAAATCCTTCTCGAAGATCGCCGCGCTGGCCTCCGGCTCATCGACGGCGAGCGCCACATAGGCAAGGTCGGGGGCGGTCATGCGTACCTCCTTGCAGCCGCTCGGTCGGACCCCACTCTAGCGTTTCAGGCGTTCGGCGACAGGCCCATCTGCCAGAAGTCGATCTCGAGCCGCGTCGCATCCCCGAAAATACGCTCCAGGCCGGGCAGCCGCGCCGGCCCGCCGCGCCGGGCGAACAGGTCGTCGAGCTGGGCGATCGCGGCCGCCGCTGTTTCCTGGTACTCACGGCCCGCATACATCTCGATCCACGCGCCGTAGGGGTTGCCCCGCGCGGTCCCGGCGAGCGCGCGCCCGATCTCGGCATATCCGACGATGCAGGGCGCAAGCGCGACATGCAGGTCGAGCAGGTCGCCGGCGAGGCCCCGCTCCAGCACATAGCGCGTATAGGCCATGGTCGCCGGCGCTTCCGGCAGGGCGGCCATGTCGGCCTCCTCCAGCCCCCATCCCTCGCAGAAGGCGACATGGAGGCGCATTTCGGTGTCGGCGATGGCGAGCGCGGTTTCCGCGCCATGCCGGATATCGGCCAGCGACTCGCCCTTGAAGGCCGCCAGCGCATAGGCGCGCGCGAAATGGACGAGGAAGAGGTAGTCCTGTTCCAGATAGTGCCGGAAACAGGCCTCCGGCAGGCTGCCGTCGCCGACGGCGCGCACGAAGGGATGGCCGATATAGGCCTCCCAATCGGCCGATACGGCCTCCTTCAGCCGGTCGAACAGGCCCATCAGAGCAGGGACCGGGTTTCTTCGGGGAGCGCGACGCGGATCCCGTCCAGTTCGTCCGTCACCGCGATCTGGCATCCGAGCCGGGAGGTCGGCGTCAGGCCGAAGGCAAGGTCGAGCATGTCCTCCTCGTCCTCGTCGGGCTCCGCCAGCCTCCCGTACCAGTCGTCATCGACGATCACATGGCAGGTCGAACAGGCGAGCGAGCCCTCGCAGGCCCCCTCGATGTCGATATCGTATTTGCGCGAGATTTCCAGAATCGTCATGCCGGCCGGCGGCTCGACGGTCTGCTCGCTTCCGTCCGGGCTGACAAAGGTGATCTTCGGCATCCGACCCAATCCTGTGAGCGGCGCCTTCTACCCGCTTCCCAACCTTGCTGCAAGGCGGTTCCAGGCCTCCGCGAAGGCGTCGATATCGGCGTCCGTCAGGCCCGGCCCGAGACTGACCCGAATCGCCTCGCCCGCCGCCGTTTCGCCGACGCCCATCGCCAGCAGGACGTGCGAGGCGCCCACCTTTCCCGACGAGCAGGCGGCGCCCGCGCTCACCGCGAATCCTTCCAGATCGAGGGCCATCACCTGGGTCTCGTTGGAGACCCCGGGCATGCCGATGCAGCTCGTGTTCCCGAGGCGCGGTCCGTCGCGGCCGTAAAGGACCGCGCCGTCGAGGCGGGCCTCCATGCGGTCGCGGAGCGCCGAGACGTCCGCAAGCGGGCCCGCGACGGCGGCGAACCCGGCGATGCCGACGACGTTTTCGGTGCCTCCGCGCCGCCGGCGCTCCTGTGCGCCCCGGATCGGGCCTTCCAGCGTGCGCTCGTTCCTGAGTATCAGCGCGCCAACGCCCATCGGTCCGCCGAGCTTGTGCGCCGAGAGCGCCAGGGAGTCGGCGTCCATGGCGGCAAGGTCGAGGCGCCCGGCCGCCTGCACGGTGTCGCAATGCCAGAGCCCGCCTGTCTCGCGCACCCGCCGGGCGACCTCCGCGAGCGGATGGATGGCCCCGGTCTCGTTGTTGGCGGCCATGAGCGCCACGGCCGCGCCCGGGGGGATCGAATCCGGCGAGACGCGCCCGCCGCCGTCCACGGCCAGGCGCGGGCCCGCCGCATGGTCGAGGACGGACGCATGCTCGCTCGCGCCCGCCAGCCATTCGCGGCCGGCAAGCGCAAGCGCATTCGCCTCGGTGCCGCCGGAAGTGAAAATGACCTGCTCCGGCGCCGCGCCCGCAAAGGCCGCAATCCGCGCCCGCGCCTCCTCCACAAGGCGCCGCGCCGCCCGTCCCTCGCCATGCACGGAGGAGGGATTCCCGAGCACGGCCATCGCTTCGGCCATCGCCGCCTGCGCCGCGGGCGCCAGCGGCGCGGTGGCGTTCCAGTCGAGATAAATGCGGCGTTTTGCCATGATACGGCCTCTTGACGGCCCCAATCGCCTAACCCAGTTAGGTTGCTGTTATCCAGGACAATGTGCCCTTTCGGCGGCCGGCGCGCCGCCCGGACCGGAGGAACGGGATTCCACGCCCATGCCCGATGTCATCGTCAACGGTCCCGAAGGACGGCTCGAAGCGCGCTATCACCATGTGGACGACCCGGCGGCGCCGATCGCGCTGATGCTCCACCCGCATCCGCAGCATGGCGGCACGATGCACAACAAGGTCGTCTACAACCTTTATCACTGCTTTGTCCGTCGCGGCTTCTCCACCATGCGCTTCAACTTCCGGGGCGTGGGGCGCTCGCAGGGCGACTACGGGCGCGGAGAAGGCGAACTGGCCGATGCGGCCGCCATCCTCGACCACATGCAAAGCCTGCGGAAGGACCCCGTCAAGGTCTGGATCGCCGGCTTCTCCTTCGGCGCCTGGATCGGCATGCAATTGCTCATGCGCCGGCCGGAAATCTCCGGTTTCATCTCCGTTGCCCCGCCGGCCAACATGTACGACTTCACGTTTCTGGCGCCCTGCCCCTCCTCCGGCCTGATCGTCAACGGGACGAGGGACGAGGTCGTGACGACCGAGTCCGTCGAGAGACTGGTGGAGAAGCTGCGCACCCAGCGCGGCATCGTCATCGACCACAAGGTGATTCCCGGCGCCAACCACCTGTTCACCCGGCACCTCGAACATTTGAACGGTGCGGTCGAAGCCTATCTGGACAAGCGTCTCGGGCCCGCCGGCGGCTAATAGACCCGGTCGACGCAGAAGTCGGCGATGTCGGCCAGGACGGTTCGCGCCGGTCCGTCCGGAAAGGCCCGGAGTTCCCGCTTGGCGTCCTCGGCGCGCGACCGGGCCCATTCGAGCGTTTCCCCCAGCGCGTCATGGCGCGTCAGCAGGGCGACAGCCCGATGGAAGTCCTCGGCCCGCCGCCCTCCCTCGCACAACACCCGGCTCCAGAACGCCCGCTCCTCCTCGTTACCCCGATCGAAGGCCAGGATGACCGGGAGAGTGACCTTGCCCTCGGCGAAATCGTCTCCCACGGTCTTGCCGAGGTCCGCCTGCCGCGCCGAATAGTCGAGAACGTCGTCGACAAGCTGGAAGGCCATCCCCAGGTTCATGCCGTAGGCATCCAGCGCCTCCGCTTCCTCGCGCGGCCGGTCCGCGATGACGGCGCCGATGCGGCAGGCGGCGGCAAACAGGGCGGCGGTCTTGCCCTCGATGACCTTCAGGTAGTCGGCGATGCCCGTCTCGGGCCGGCTGACGGTCGCAAGCTGGCGCACCTCGCCCTCGGCAATGGTCGCGGAGGCATTGGCAAGAATCCCGAGCACCTCCAGCGACCCGACATCGACCATGAGCTGGAACGAGCGGCTGAACAGAAAGTCCCCGACCAGGACGCTCGCCTGGTTCCCCCAGACGGCGTTGGCGGTTTCCGTCCCGCGCCGCAACAGGCTCTCGTCCACGACATCGTCGTGCAGCAGCGTGGCGGTGTGGATGAACTCGACGCAGGCCGCGAGCTCGATATGGCGCCGGCCCCCGTAGCCGCAGAGGCGCGCGGACGCCAGGGTGAGCATCGGGCGCAACCGCTTGCCGCCCGATGCGACAATATGGCCGGCCAGTTGCGGGATCAGCGCGACCTCGTTCTGCATCCTCTCGAGGATCAGGGCGTTGACGCGCGCCATGTCCGCCCCGACAAGCGCCTGCAACGCGGCCAGCGGCTGCGCCGTCGGCGGGGATGTCACCGCTACTGGTGTCACGGGGGTGCGATTGACCTTCAGGCGGGGGAGAGGCGAGCATAGGCCGGGCGGTAAGCCGGTCAACCACCGGGAATGCAGGATGAAGGCCGTATTGAAAACCACCGATCCCGTTGCGATTTCCTGGCTCGTCGCCGAACTCGCGGCGCAAGGGATCGAGACCGTGGTGCTGGACAGCCACGCCAGCATCGTCGAGGGCAGTATCGGCATCCTTCCGCGGCGCGTGATGGTTGCCGACGAAGACTATGGCGAGGCGCGGCGCCTGCTCGAAGCCGCGCAACAGGACCTGGGCGGACTGTGAACGAGGCTGTCAGCGATGACTCCCTCCTGGGCGGCAGGGTCCGGCTGCGCCAGTCCGCCGAGGGCTACCGCGTCGCGACGGACCCCGTGCTGCTGGCCGCGGCCGTGCCGGCCGCGCCTGGCGACCGCGTGCTGGATATCGGCGCGGGCACCGGCGCTGCGGCTCTATGTCTCGCCAGCCGCATCGAGGGCTGCATCGTCACCGGCCTCGAACTCGATCCGGCCCTCGCCGCACTCTGCCGGCAGAACATCGAGGCCAACGGTCTCGGCCGCACCGTCGATGTCATCGTCGGCGACCTGCGTGCCCCGCCCGCCCGCCTCGGGCCCGCAAGCTTCGACCATGCAATGGCGAATCCGCCCTGGCAGCCGGACGAGGCCGGTCCCCCGCCCCGGAACCGGCAACGGGCGAAAGCGCATGTCGAGCAGGGCGCCGACCTCATGCACTGGGTCCGGTTCGCCGCCACCATGGTGCGGCGCGGCGGGACGCTGACGACGATCCTGACGGCCGAACGCCTGGACGAGCATCTTGGCGCCTATACCGCCGCCGGAATCGGCGAGACGGCTGTCGTCCCCCTCTGGTCGAAGGATGACGGCCGCCCGGCCCACCGGGTCATCCTGCGCGGACGCAAGGACATCCGGGCGCCGGTTTCCCTGCTTCCCGGATTCGTCCTGCATGGCAGCAATGACAGCTATGCACCTGAAATTGAACACATATTGAGACATGGCGCGGCGCTGGACTTTACATGGCGGCGTCGATAGCCGAAAGGTTCGCCATCCAAACGCAACCGCAGCGCGAGACGGGAGACAGACCCCATGAGCATCGAACGATTCGACCGCACCAGCCCGCCGGGGCCCATGATGAGCCGTGCCGTGGTCCGGGGCGACACGGTGTATCTGGCCGGCCTCGTGGCGCGCGACACGAGCGGCGATGTGGAAGCCCAGACCGCGGACATCATCGAACAGATCGACGGCTATCTGGAGCGCGCGGGCACCTCGAAGTCCAACCTGTTGACGGCCAATCTCTGGATCACCGACATGGCGAATTTCGCGGCCATGAACAAGGTATGGAACGGTTGGGTCGATCCCGAGAACCCGCCGGCGCGCGCCTGCGTGAAGGCAGACCTGGCGCGCCCGGAGATCCTGGTCGAGATCATGGTGACGGCGGCGCGCTGACGCCGGCGGCGAAACGGGAGGCGGCCGGTGGCGGAAGCCGCTTCGACCGCCCCCGTCTGGGCGTTGACGACGGGCGAGGCCGGAGCCGCCGGGCAGGCCGAGGGGCTGGCGGCGGCCGTCGGACGGCCCTGCGAGGTCAGGACCGTCCGCCTGCGCCGCCCCTGGTGCTGGCTGCCGGCGCACCGGCAGGCACCGGGCCTCCTGCAATACGGGCTGGCGGAGCGGCTTGGCCCGCCCTGGCCGGAACTGCTGATTACCTGCGGCCGGCGCAGCGCTTCGGTCTCGGTGGCCGTCCGCCGCGCTTCCGGAGGGCGGTGCTTCACCGTCCATATTCAGAATCCGCGCGTCCCCCTCCGCCATTTCGACCTTGTCGTGCCGCCGCGCCATGACGGCATTGCCGGCCCCAATGTGCTGGCGACGCGGGTTGCGCTCCACCGCCTGACGCCGGAGGCGCTCGCCGCCGCCGGCAACGCATGGCAGGACAGGCTGGGAGACCTGAATGTCGCCGTGCTGCTCGGCGGTCGAAGCCGGTCCCACCGCTTCACGCCCGAAACCGTAAAGGCGCTGGCGGACGGCCTTGCGGGGCTGGAGGGGCCGATGGCCGTCACCGCCTCCCGGAGGACGGAACCGGCCGTCGTCGCCGTGCTCAGGGCCCGCCTGCCGGAAGCATGGTTCTGGGACGGGACCGGCTGCAACCCCTATCCCGGCATGCTGGCGCTCGCCCGTCATATCGTGGTCACGGAAGATTCGGTCTCCATGACCAGCGAGGCGGTATCGACCGGCAGGCCCGTCTATGCGGCGCGCATGGCGGGCGGCAACCGGCGGCTGGCGCGCTTCCACACGGCGCTGCGCGAGGAAGGAGTCGTCCGCCCGTTCGAGGGCCGGCTGACCGAATGGCGCTACGAGCCCGTCAACGAGGTGCCGCGCGTCGCCGCCGAGCTGCTCCGGCGCATGGAAGCAGGGAGTTTGCAGGAGGGGCGATTGCAGGGAGAATAGGGGCGGATCGTCTCGGGAGGCTTGCGATGACCGCCGACAACCCCGGTTTCGAAATCCGTCCGAGCGGCGCGCCGGTGGGGGCGGACGTGTTCGGCGTGGACCTGTCGGCGCCTCTGCCCGATGAGGTCTTCGAGGCGTGCGAGGCGGCGTTCGACCGCTACAGCGTGCTCTGTTTCCGGGGCCAGTCGCTGA
>JAJECZ010000336.1 GCA_022821735.1 Alphaproteobacteria bacterium
CGAGATTGCCCGCGTCGGCATCGCGCATCTCGACTGCGACGCCTTCTACGCCGCCATCGAAAAGCGGGACGATCCGGGCCTTGCCGACCGCCCGGTTGTGATCGGCGGCGGGCGGCGGGGCGTCGTTGCCGCCGCCTGCTATGTCGCGCGGCGTTTCGGCGTGCGCTCGGCCATGGCCATGTACAAGGCGCTCGAAGCCTGCCCCCATGCGGTGGTGCTGAGGCCCGACATGGCGAAATACCGCAAGGTAGGGCGCGAGGTCCGGGGCCTGATGCGCGAGGCCACGCCCCTGGTCGAGCCGATCTCCATCGACGAGGCGTTTCTGGACCTCGGCGCGCATGCTCTGCCGGCCGCCGCCGCCGTTCGCCTGGTCCGGCGGATCGAGGACGAGATCGGCATCACGGTCTCCGTCGGCCTCGCCGCCAACAAGTTCCTCGCCAAGATCGCCTCGGACCTCGACAAGCCGCGCGGCTTCGCCGTGATCGGCCCGCAGGAAGCGCCGGCCTTCCTTGCCGGGAAGCCGGTCACGATCATCCCGGGCGTGGGCGCCGCAATGGCCCGGCGGCTCCGGGCCGAGGGCGTGCTTGCGGTCGCCGACCTGCGCCGCTGGACGGAAGCGGAGACGACAGCCCGGTTCGGCGCGTTCGGGCGGCGCCTCTATAACTTCGCCCGCTGCCGGGATGACCGGCCCGTCCAGCCGGTGAGCGAGACCCGCAGCATTTCAGCCGAAACAACCTTCGAGAACGACCGCAGCGGCTATGACGACCTCGCCCGCGCCCTGCCGCCGCTGGCCCGGACTGTCGCGACCCGCCTCGACACCGCCGGACTCGCTGCCGGTTCCGTCGTGCTGAAGCTCAAGACGGCCGACTTCCGCACGCATACCCGCAGCCACGCGCTCGCCTTCGCCACCCAGCGCGCCGACCGCCTGCTGGAAGAGGCGGAGCGGCTCCTCCGGCCCGAGGCGGACGGCCGCGCCTTCCGCCTGATCGGGCTCGGCGCGGCGGACCTCGCGCCGCCGGATGCCGCCGACCCGCCGGAACTCTTCGCCGGCGCGTGCTGAACGCATTCAGCGGCCTCAGGGCCGGAACAGGTCAGGCGGCCTGCCGGCGGCGTCGAAGCTGGGACAGTCCGACAAGGCCGAGCAGCGCCACTCCGACGGGATAGACCAGCTCCTTGGGCGGCAGGTCCGTCTGCTCGATATCGACGCCGGTCACATAGTCGCCCCAATCCAGCCCGGCCCGCTCCGCCATGCCGTTGAAGGCCAGATCGGCCACGGCATAGCGCCCGTCGTCTTCGCGCCCGATCCGGAGCCCGAAGGTCTCCGCGGGGCTGCCGGCCGGGTCTTCGGGGGTCTTCAGGGCGAACAATTTGTAGCGGTCCCCATAGTCGGTCTCCCGCGTCACATGCAGCCGGACATGCCGTTCGGGCTGGGGCGTAAATTCACCCGAGACGAACGATTCGAAGTCCACAGGCTCATAGGGCGGCGCGACCTGGTCCATGAAGAAGCCGGGGCGGAACAGCATGAAGCAGGCCACGGCGAGCAGTGCTCCCTCGTACCACCTGACCCGGACCAGCATCCAGCCCTGGGTGAGCGAGCTGAATGCCAGAATGGCGAACAGCGACATGAGCACGACAAGAGCTCCGTGCCAGATGTTGTCGATGCCGATCAGCAGCAATTCGGTGTTGAACAGGAACACGAGCGGCAGGACAGCGGTGCGGATGTCGTAGAGGAAGGACTGCACGCCGGTCTTCAACGGGTCCGCCCGGGAGATGGCGGAGGCCGCGAATGCCGCGAGGCACACGGGCGGCGTCGAGTCCGCCAGAAGCCCGTAATAGAAGACGTAGAGGTGGACGGCGATCAGCGGCAGGACGAGGCCGGAAGCACTGCCGAGCTCCACCAGCACGCCGCCGAGCAGGGAGGCGACGACCAGGTAGTTTGCGGTCGTCGGCAGCCCCATGCCGAGCACGATGCAAAGCACAGCGGTCAGTCCGAGCAGGACATAGACATTGCTGCCGGCAATCGCCTCGACGACGCCGACCATGGCGTTGTTGAGGCCGGTCGATGACACCGCGCCCACAATGACGCCCGCCGCGGCCACGGCTACGGCAATCCCGATCATGTTGCGGGCGCCTGCGACCATGCCGGCATAGATCTCGGCGAGCCCCTGCGCGACGGCGTCGATGACGGCGATGCCGTCTCCCCGTATGGCGCCGGCGATCCGGCGGGCGAGGATGATCCCCATGAGGGAGAGGATGGAATAGAACACCGCGCTGTGCGCGCTCCAGCGCTCCACCATTAACAGATAAACGAGGATCACGATGGGGATGAGATAGTGCAGGCCGCTCAGGAAGGTCGTCCGGAGGGGTGGAACCTCGGCGGCGGGCAGCCCGGAAAGCCCCAGCTTCTGCGCCTCGAGATGGGAAATGTAGAACAGCGCGATATAGCTGAGCGCAGCCGGGATTGCCGCCGCTATCACCACATCGACATAGGAGATGCCGATGAACTCGGCGATGATGAACGCCGCCGCGCCCATGATCGGCGGCATGATCTGACCGTTCGTCGATGCTGCGACCTCGATGGCGCCCGCTTTGACCGCCGGCATGCCGATCCGGCGCATG
>JAJECZ010000426.1 GCA_022821735.1 Alphaproteobacteria bacterium
TACGCCCAGCCGTCCACGCCGCCGCAGACGACGACGTTTTCCGGGCGCTGGATGCGTTCGGCCGGTTCGTCCGCCGCGACCGCCACGCCGCAGCTGGATCGGACCGGCGCGCCCTCCGGCGTTACGACGCGCCAGCTGTAATGCGGGCGCTCCGCAACATAGTTCGCAAGGCGAAGGGGTTCGACCAACGCCGTGAAACTGGAGAGGGAGAAGTTCGGAATGGGCAGGAGCGTCACCTGGACAGGTGCGCCGTCGCTCCCGCGGAAGACCTGCTCGCCAGCCATGGGCCGACTCCGGCAATATGACGCTAAAGTTGCAAATGCCGCCGCGTCGCCTGCTTGTCAATCGGTTCCGGCGCCCCGGAAGCAAAATTCTGTCGCACATGCCGCGAAAATCGTCGCGAACGGGCGCATCCGCCCCGGACTCCGCGCCGATTCTGGGATTCCTGTCCCTGCTGCGGAGGCGCGAAGCCCATGCCCCTCGACAATTCCCCGAGCCTCGATTCCCGCTACCGCAGGGAACAGGCGTCAAGCGTGGACCAGTCCGACCGCGTCGTGCCCTACAATCTGCGCCAGAGCGGGCCGACGAAGACGGAGCTGCTGATCTCGACCCGCGTGCGCAAGTCGCCCTACTGGCACCTTAGCCACGAGGCCGGCTGCTGGCGCGCGACGGTCTACAACCGCGTCTACCACCCGCGCGGCTATGTGCGCCCGGAGGACGGCGGCGCCTCCGTGGAATACGAGGCGCTGACCAAGCATGTGACCATGTGGAATGTCGCAGTCGAGCGCCAGATCCGCGTGAAGGGCCCGGACGCCGAACGCTTCGTGAACTATGTCATCACCCGCGATGCCGCCCGCATCCGGCCGATGCACGGCAAGTATGTCATCCTCTGCAACGAGAAGGGCGGCATCCTCAACGACCCGGTGCTGCTCAGGCTGGCCGAGGACGAGTTCTGGTTCTCGCTCTCCGACAGCGACATCCTGTTCTGGCTGCAGGGCGTCAATACCGGCGCGCGGATGAATGTCGAAATCGACGAGATCGACGTCTGCCCGGTCCAGATCCAGGGTCCGAAGTCGGAGGCGCTGATGGCCGACCTAGTGGGGCCCGCCATCTACGAGATTCCGTTCTACGGCATCATGGAGGCGGAGGTGGGCGGTTGCGCCGTCGTCATCTCGCAGTCCGGTTTCTCGGGCGAGAAGGGCTACGAAATCTATCTGCGCGACGCGACCCTGCATGCCAACGCCATGTGGGAGGCCGTGCTCGAGGCCGGCAAGGCGCACCAGCTGATGGTGATTGCGCCCGGCCACCAGCGCCGTATCGCGGCGGGCATCCTCTCCTGGGGCCAGGACCTCGATCACGAGACCAACCCCTTCCAGTGCAATCTCGGCTACCAGGTGCCGCGCAAGAAGACCGCCGACTATATCGGCAGGGCGGCGCTCGAACGGATGCGCGCCGGGATGGAAGCCGGCAACCCGCCCTGGCGCCAGCAGCTTGTGGGCCTGCGCATGGGCGGCAAGCCCATCGACGACTATGCGCCCGACTTCTGGCTGGTGTCGGAGCCAGGCGGCAGCGAGCCGGTCGGCTATCTCACCTCACCCTGGTACTCGCCTGAGCTCGGCTGCAACATATCCATGGGCTATGTGCCCGTGGAGAAGGCGGGTATCGGCACGGAATACGCCGTCTGGCTGCCGGACCGCTACGCCGAGCAGCCGGGACAGCCGGTGGCGGCGGAAGTGTGCGAAATGCCGTTCCGCCCCTCCGTCAACCCCAATGCCCGCGAGGTTGCCAGGGCGCACGGCCGCGACGCCGCCTTCTGACGGCCCGCCCCGCATGGCTGTTGTCCGGCGGCCCTCGCATTGCGGCCGCCGGACTACGCCGCACAGGCCGTTCTTCGCAGCCGCTCCACCGGCATTTCGTTGTCGAGCGCCTGGATCGGTCGCATACTGGCGCTGCGTGACCGGATACATGATTTCGGGCGCATTCGGAGACCGCGGGCCATGGACTATCGCCGGAGTGAAGCCAAGGACTATGCGCGCGCCCACATGAAGGGCATCTGGGCCGCCGCCCTGCAGCCGTTCAAGAACGACCTGTCGATCGATGAGGCGGGCATGCGAGCCAACATCCGCCACTGGGTCGAAGACCTCGGGATCGACGGCCTGTTCATCGCCGGCAAGCAGGGCGAGTATTTCTCGATGTCGGTCGAGGAGCGCAAACGCGTCTTCGAGATCGCGGTCGACGGGACGAGGGGCACGGCCGCCGGCACGATCATGTCTTGCTCCGATCAGAACTTGGACACGGTTATCGATCTCGCCCGCCACGCCCAGGCGGTGGGTGCGGACTACATCGTCGTGCATGCGCCGGTGCTGAGTTTCGTGACCGACCGCGATGACCTGCTCTACGAGTATTACCGGACGGTCAGCGAGGCGGTGGAAATCGGCATCGCCATGTGGAGCCATCCCGACAGCGGCTACCTGATGAGCCCCGAGCTCTGCGCCCGGATCGCCGAGCTCCCCAATGTCGTCGCCATCAAATACAGCGTGCCGCGCGAGATGTATGCCGAACTGACGCGCCTTGCAGGGGACCGGATCCTGGTCAGCACGGCGTCCGAGGAGGATTGGCTGGACAACATTCTGGAGCTCGGCTGGCAGCTCTACCTGTGCTCCTCGCCGCCCTATCTCATTCAGACGGCCGCAGACCGGCGGATGCGTCTCTACACCGACCTTGCCTTCGCCGGCGAGGACGGGGAAGCCAGGCGCGTGCGCGACAGCCTGAATCCCGTGCGCGACGCCCTGAAGCGGACCCGTCCCGGCGCCAAGCCGCATGCGCACCAGAAATACTGGCAGGAGCTGCTCGGCCAGGCCGGCGGGCCGGTGCGCCCGCCCATGCTTGAACTGACGGAGGCCGAAAAGCAGGCCGCACGGCTGGCCTTCAAGAATTGCGGCCTGGAGTTGATGCGCAGCGCCGCCGAGTGAGGAGGAACCGGCGATGACCGGCTATCTGGAGCACCCGCGCCTCAGGCCCTTCGATTTCCGCCGCTGGATCGACGGGCACCGCGACCTGCTGAAACCGCCGGTCGGCAACAAGCTGGTGTTCGAGGAAGCCGGCATGACGGTCATGGTGGTGGGCGGGCCGAACCGGCGGGTGGACTTCCACGACGACCCGGTCGAGGAGTTCTTCTACCAGCTGGAAGGCGACATGGTCCTCAAGGTGGCGGAAGAGGGCCGCATCTACGACGTGCCGATCCGGGCGGGCGAAGTCTTCCTGCTGCCGCCCCATGTGCGCCACTCGCCGCAGCGCCCGGTGCCGGGCTCGGTCGGGCTCGTGGTGGAAGCGCCCCGCGTCGGCGGCATGCTCGACGGGTTCGAATGGTTCTGCTTCGAGTGCGGCGCGCTGGTGCACCGGGTGGAGCTGCCGGTCGGCAACATCGTCACGGACCTGCCGCCGTTGTTCGAGGCCTTCTACTCCGACGAGGCCGCCCGCACCTGCCCCGAATGCGGCGCCATCCATCCGGGCCGCGAGCCGCCTCCCGGCTGGGCGGAGATATAGCGGGCGCCGGGCTTCCGGGAGAGGCCGCGCCGTGGCATAAGGCGGCGCTGAATCGACGACCTGCGGACTATGGCGAAACTCGACATCCTGATCGCGCCCGACCGGCGGCTGCGGACCCGTTGCGCCCCTGTGGGCAAGGTGGACGACGCGGCCCGCCGCCTGCTCGACGACATGCTGGAGACCATGTACGACGCGCCCGGCATCGGCCTGGCGGCGCCGCAGGTTGGCGTGCTGAAGCGCCTCGTGGTGATCGATTGCGCGCGGGACGAGGAAGAGCCGGCCCCGCTGAAGCTGGTCGATCCGGAAGTCGTCTGGCGCTCGGAGGAGCTCGTCACCGGCAATGAAGGCTGCCTCTCGCTGCCCGAGGTCTATGTGGACGTCGAGCGGCCGGAGGCGGTGCGGGTCGCCTATCTCGACGAGAACGGCGAGCCGCAGGAGCTCGAGGCCGAAGGCCTGCGCGCCCGCTGCCTCCAGCACGAAATCGACCACCTGAACGGCGTGCTGCATGTGGACTACCTGTCCGCGATCAAGCGCGGCGTAATCCTGCGGCGGCTGGACAAGTCGAAGCGCCGCAAGAAGGACTGACGGCGCCATGCGCCTCGCCTTTCTGGGCACGCCTGAATTTGCCCTGCCGGCGCTCGAAGCACTACTGGATGCGGGCCACGAGGTGGTGCGCGCCTATGCGCAGCCGCCGCGTCCGGCCGGCCGGGGACACCGGCTCAAGCCTTCCCCGATGCAGGCCTTTGCCGAGGCGCGCGGCATTCCGGTTGCGACGCCTGCGAGCCTCCGCGACGCCGCACTCCAGAGCGATTTCGCCGCGCTCGACCTCGACGCCGCCGTTACCGCCGCCTACGGGCTGCTGCTGCCGCCGGCGATCCTGGCCGCGCCGCGCTTCGGCTGCCTGAACCTCCACGCCTCGCTGCTGCCGCGCTGGCGGGGCGCGGCGCCGATCCAGCATGCCATCCTCGCCGGCGACCGGGAGACCGGCATTTCCGTCATGGTCATGGACGAGGGCCTGGA
>JAJECZ010000369.1 GCA_022821735.1 Alphaproteobacteria bacterium
CGGCCGGCAAGCCCGAATTGACCGCCTCCGAGACCGCGGCCTGGAATGCGATGGTGGGCAAGTGGTTCGGAAGCCAGCCGACGAAATCGGGCGGGCGCATGGAGTGGCTCTTGTCCCGGTCCGTCGACGGCACCTACAAGGTGACCTTCGGGCTTCACGGGAAAAACGGGGACTACAGCGAGCATTTCGAATACGGGGAATGGGGCGTCTCCGGGCCGATTTACTTCACCATAACGAAGGTTTCTTCGCGGAACGGAAAACCGGTGGCGACCAATCCCGCCGATCCGTACTACCGGAACGCTTACTGGATCGTGTCCTTCAACGGGACCGAGTTCACCTACCGGAATTTCTCCACCGGAAATCAGTTCACCGTCGTCCAGGTGGACGACGGGTTCGAGCTTTCGGGCATCTGATCCTGCCGGGGCGCCGCGGCCGCGCCGAGAAACGCCGCGACCGCTTCGGCCAGCGCATCGGCGCGCGTCTCGGGCAGCATGTGGCCGCCGCCGTCGAGCGCCAGGCGGGCCGCGCCGGGAATCGACGCCGCCAGCTCCGCGCCGAACCAGGGCGGCATCAGCTGGTCGTCGGCCGCCGTCGCTACAAGGGTCGGGCAGGCCAGGCCGGGCGCCAGCGGGCGGGCGTCGAAGGCCAGGATCGCCTCCAGCCGGGCCTCGATCCCGGCGGCGTCCTGAGGCGCGGCGTTGCTTGCGAGCCGCTCGAAGGCTTCGGCGTGCGCGCGGCGGTAGTCGGGCGGGAACAGCAGGCTGGCGTTGAACCAGGCGTAACGGTACGGGTCGAGCGCCCGCGCGGCGGCGACGCGCAGGCGTTGCATGGCCGCCAGATGGGCGTCGCCGTGGCTCCACGGATTGGCCAGCGCCAGCCCCGCGACCCGGTCCGGGCGGGAAGCGGCGAATGCAAGCCCGATGCCGCAGCCGGTGGAATGGCAGAACAGGTGCGCCTTCCCGATTCCGAGCGCATCGAGCAGCCCGGCAAGCTCCCCGGCGCGGCCGGCCATGGTCATGCCTTCGGGCGCGGTCACGGGTGCGCTCCGGCCGGTGCCGCGCTGGTCGTAGCGGACGACCCGGAAACGCGCCGCCAGCCGGTCCATGAACGGGTCGACGCCCACCGGCCCGCCGCTCTGCGGCAGCAGCATCGCCAGCGCCGGCCCGCTGCCGCGTTGCTCGTAGTGGATGTCCCCGCCGTCGATCTGCGCGAAGGGCATGTACCGTGTCCCTACCGTTCGGAACCGGGATAGCCGGTCTCCTTCCGCGGTGGAGGCTCCGGCCCGGCCTGGCTGATGTCAAGCAATGAGGCGCCGCTGCGCTTGCCGCCGCGGGCGCAGGCGCTGGAGGGTCGTCAAGCTCTTTGGAACGGCAGAACGAGGGATATACAAATGGGTTGCCAGCAAGCGGAGGCGTTGTTGTGGGTGCGAAGGCGGATGCAGGAAGACAGGAGAGTTGTCCGGAGGCGCGGGAGAGTACCTACAACCTGGCCGAAATGCTTGACCGGGTGACGCCGGAGAACCTTCACCCGGAGGCGGATTTCGGTGAGCCGGAGGGCGAGGAACAGTGGTAGCGAAGGGCTATGTTCCCAATACCCTCCTATCCCGGCCGGATGGCATTAAGCCGGGAGGGGCGGCGCGGGTTCCGCCGCGCTACTCCGCGGCGTCGTCCTCCTTCGGCAGGTCGCCGGCGCCCAGCGTGCGGTCCTCGAAGCCGGCGGGGACTTCGCGGCCGGTGTCGGTGAAGGCGCGCCTGACCGCCTCGACATTGCCCTCCAGCACCCGCAGCCGGTTCTCGCGCACGAAGGCGTTGGAGCCGTGGAGCGTGTCCAGCGAGCCCTGGAAACGGGGCGCCACGTAGCGGGCGAAGAGCTCGTAGCTCTTCATCGTGTCCTCGCGGTTCGCCCATTCGTTCGCGCGGAAGAGGATGCCGCCGAAGCCACCCTTCGAGAGCTCCAGCAGATATTCGATGCCCCTGATCGCGGTCTCCGGCGAGCCGATGAGCGTCGTGCCCATCTTCACGCCCTCGCGGACGGGGTCGTCGGCGCGGCCAGGCGGGCGGCCGAGCGTCTCCTCGAAATAGGTCACGGTTTCGAGCCGCTCGCCCGCATGCACCTGGCGCAGCGCCTCCTCGTCGTCCTCCGCGAGGTGCATGTTGACGACCACGCGCCAGTCCCTGCGGTCCATGCACTTGCCGTGCTTGGCGGCCTCGTCCTCGGCGATCCGCCACTGCTTCGCCAGCATTTCCGGCCCGCCCGGAATGCCGGCCCCGATGGAGAGCACGCCGATGCCGTGGCGGCCCGCGGCCATCATGCCGAAGGGGGTGATGGTGGAGGCGACGGCAATGGGGAAGCGGCCCTCGGTCCAGGGCGCCAGATGCAGCCGCGCCTCGCGGAGCGTGAACCAGTCGGTCTCCATCGTCACCGGCTCGCCGCATTCCAGCAGCGCCACGATGGCGTCGAGCGACTCGATCATCCGGCGGCGCTGGTCGGTCGGCTTGATGCCCATCATGTAGGCATCGGTCACCAGCGCGCCCGGCCCGCAGCCCAGCATCGTCCGCCCGCGGCTCATATGGTCGAGCTGCACGAAGCGCTGCGCCACCAGCATCGGGTGGTGGTAAGGAAGTGCGGTCACGCCGGAGCCGAGCCTGATGTGCTTCGTGCGCTCCAGCGCGGCGCCGATGAAGATCTCGGGTGCCGCGACGATCTCCCAGCCGGCGGAATGGTGTTCGCCGATCCAGGCCTCGTCATAGCCCAGATGGTCGAGCCATTCGATCAGCTCCATGTCGCGGCTCATGGCGACGGTCGGGTTTTCGCCGAGCGCGTGGAAGGGAGCGAGGAAGACGCCGAAACTCATGCCGCGCCGAGCCATGGGACCAACCTCCGGGCAGGGATGGGGAAGGGCCGGATGATGCCGCGAACGAAGCCCGCGCGCCAGAGGGCGGCATCTTTCCTACTATCGCGGCAGAACGGGCGCGAGCGAGGGGGCGGGATGCGAGGCGGCGAAGAAGGAGGCCGGAGCGGCTTCGCTATCCGTCCGATCCGCGACGGGGACGAGGACGGCGTTGCGGAGCTCTGGCGGACATGCGGGCTGGTACGGCCCTGGAACGACCCGCTCCGCGACGTCGCGAGCGCGCGGGCCAATGCTTCGTCCGACATCTTCGTTGCGGTCTCGGGCGAGGACGGCGCCGTCGTCGGTAGCGTCATGGCCGGATACGAAGGCCATCGGGGCTGGGTCTACTACGTCGCCGTCGCGCCGGAGCACCGCTCCCGGGGTCTGGGTGAACGGTTGATGCGCCATGCCGAAGCCTGGCTGGGGGAGGCCGGCGCGCCCAAGGTCATGCTGATGATCCGCGAGGAAAACGAGGCGGTGCGCCGATTCTACCAAGGGCTCGGCTACCAGGTCGAGAAGCGAACGGTGATGAGCCGCTGGACGGACGGGAGCCTATGACCCTCGAACAGATCGTCGCCTTCAACCTCGTGCTGGCGGCCGCGATCGCCAGCCCGGGGCCGGCGCTGCTGATGGCGGTGCAGACCTCGCTCAGCGCGGGACGGAAGGCGGGGGTCGCGGTGGGCTTCGGCCTCGGCACGATGGCGGCGGCGTGGACGGCGATGGCGCTGCTCGGCCTCGGCGCGGTCTTCCGGCTGTTCCCGGCGGTCCATACAACGGCGAAGATCGCGGGCGCCGCCTATCTCATCTGGCTCGCCTGGAGGATGTGGCGGGACTCTCCAGCGCCCGCCGGGGCGAAAGCAGCGCCGGCGAAACGCGCTTTCCGGCAGGGCTTCCTCGTAAACCTGCTCAACCCCAAGTCCGTGCTCTTCGCCGCGGCCGTTCTCGTCACCGTGTTTCCCGAGGGACTCGATGCCGCTTCCGGCGCGGTCATCGTCGTCAATCACCTGCTGGTGGAGGTCGCCTTCTATTCCGCGCTTGCCTTCTGCATGAGCACGGAGGCCGTCGCGAGGCGCTACATGCGGGCGAAGCGGCACATAGACCGGGCCGCCGCCCTCATCCTGGGCGGCCTCGGCATCCGCCTTCTGCTCAGCCGGGCTCAGGAATAGTCGGGCCAGGTGTCGCTCAGGCGGTAGCCGCGCGGCCAGGGGTCGTCGGGATCGACCGTGACCTGGTGCGTGCCGGTGATCCAGGCGCGGCCGGCGAGCGACGGCAGGATGGCGGGACGGCCGCCGACCGTCGTCTCGCCCTCGATCCGGCAGTCGAAACGGGAGTTGATCAGCGATACCCCCACAAACCGGTCGCCTATGCCGAGGACTCCCTTCGCATGCAGCACGGCGAGGCGGGCGGAGCAGCCGGTGCCGCAGGGCGAGCGGTCGATCTTGCCGGGACGGATGGCGACCGCATTGCGGCCGTGCGCGACGCCCTCCCGGTATTCCAGCGGCGCGGCGAACTGGCAGAAGGAGATATGCGCCCATTCCGGCTGCTCGGGATGGCGGAAGCCGATCTGCTCGTTCGCGGCCCGCGCAATCCGCATCCCGGTCCCGGCAAGGTCGCGCCCCTCGTCCGGGCGGAGCGCGAAGCCGAGCGCGTCCGCGTCCACGATGGCGTAGCTGTCGCCGCCATAGGCGGTATCGACCCGGAGCGTGCCCAGCCCCTCCACCTCAAGCGGCGCATCGAGCCGGTCCGCGAAGGAGGGGACATTGCGGATGCGCACCTGCTCGGCCTTGCCGTCCCGGCAGGCGGCGACGACCTCGACCGGGCCGCCCGGCGCTTCCAGAAGGAAGCGGGTCTCGGGCTCCTCCATCGGCAATATGCCGGTTTCCAGCAGCACGGTCGCGACGCAGATGCCGTTCGAGCCGGACATGGGCGGGGTGTCGGCAGGCTCCATGACGATGAAGCCCATGGCTGCGGCCGGGTCCTTCGGCGGCACGAGCAGGTTCACATGGCGGAAAACGCCGCCGCGCGGCTCGTTCAGCACCACGTCGCGCAGCCATCCGTCCCGCTCGATGAAGTTCCTCTGCTCCCAGAGCGTCGCCCCCGGCGGCGGCGCCACCCCGCCCACGATGACATCCCCCACCTCGCCCTCGGCATGG
>JAJECZ010000161.1 GCA_022821735.1 Alphaproteobacteria bacterium
TGCCTTCCCCGACATTCCGAGGGGCCGGAGAGGGCCGATGAACGAAGAAGACCTGTGTTTCACGCCGGCGACCCGGCTGGCGGCGATGGTGGCGGCGCGCGAGCTTTCGCCGGTCGAGATCGTCGATACGGTGCTGGCCCGGATCGAGCGGCTGGAGCCGCGTATCAACGCCTTCGCCACGCTGACGGCCGACCGCGCGCGCGATGCAGCCAAAGAGGCGGAAGCCGCCGTCATGTCGGGCGCGGCGCTCGGGCCCCTGCACGGCGTGCCGGTCACGATCAAGGACCTGACCAACACGGCCGGCGTCCCGACTCAGCGTGGCTCACATGCCGAGAAAGGCAACGTCCCGGCCGAGAGCGCGCCCTGCGTGGACCGGCTGGCGGCGGCGGGCGCGATCTCGCTCGGCAAGACGACGACCTCGGAGTTCGGATGGAAGGGGGTAAGCGAGAGCCCGCTCACCGGGATCACGCACAACCCCTGGGCGCACGGCATGAACGCCGGCGCGTCTTCGGCGGGCGCGGGCGCGGGCGCGGCGGCGGGCTACGGGCCGCTCCACCAGGGCTCCGACGGCGCGGGCTCGATCAGGATGCCGAGCCATTTCTGCGGCATTTTCGGCATCAAGCCGAGCTACGGGCGCGTGGCGCACCTGCCGGTCGGCAATACGGACCAGGTGAGCCATGTCGGGCCGATGACCCGCACGGTCGCCGACGCCGCGCTGATGCTGCGGGTCATGGCCGGGCCGCACCCGCGCGACCATTACAGCCTCGAAGCCCCGCCGGCGGATTATCCGGCGCTCCTGGGAGAGGGCGAGCGGCTCCGGCGCGCGCGCGTCGCCTGGAGCCCCGACCTCGGCCATGCGCGCGTCGATGAGGAGGTGGCGGCGCTGGTGGCGGACGCGGTCTCGGCATTCGCGGAGATGGGCGCCGAAGTCGAGGAGGTCTCGCCCGCCTGGGGGCCGGACGGCGTCGAGATCGAGCATTTCTTCTGGCCGGTCCACGAGTTGCTCTACGCCGGGCTGCTGGAGGAGTTCGAGGACCGGATGGACCCGGGCCTCGTCGCCTGCATCCGCGACGGGCTCGGCTACCGGGCGGAGGATTATCTCGCCATGCGGGCGCGCAAGCTCGCCTATATCGAGGCGATCCACCGCTTCTTCCAGGAGTACGACTTCCTGCTCACACCCTCGGTCTCCGTAGCCGGCTTCCCCGCCGACCGCCTCTCCCCCGCCCACTGGCCGGACCACCCGTGGAACTGGCTGCAATGGGCGCAGTTCAGCTACCCCTTCAATCTCTCCCACAACCCGGCGGCCTCGATTCCCTGCGGGTTCACCGGGGCGGGCCTGCCGGTCGGCCTCCAGGTCGTCGGACGCCGGCTGGACGATCTTGGCGTGCTGCAAGCCGCCGCCGCCTTCGAGGCCGCGCGCCCCTGGACGGACAAGCGCCCGGCGCTCTGAGGCCGGCTACGCCTCGTCTTCGGGCGGGTCGCGCGGGGTGAAGCGGTTGTTGCGCGGGAAGCCGTGCGGCGGCAGGCGGCCGACGCCGCCGCGCCGGCCGAGCCAGTTGCGGAGGTCGGTCTCGCGCCTGGTGCGCGCGGCGATGCGCCAGACGAGCCCGTCTTCCATACGCAGCGCCGCCGCATCCGCAAGCCCGCCGCGCTCGTAGCGCTGCAGGCGCACGCCGCGCCCGCGCGTCAATTCCGGCGCCTGGTCGAGCGGGAAGATCAGGAGGCGCCGGTTCCTGCCGATCACGGCGATGCTGTCATCGTCCGGACGGATTTCCGCGACCGCCTTGAGGGCGCCCGTCATGACCTGCCGTCCGGTCCGCGTCTGCGCCGTCACATTCTCCTCACGCACGACGAAGCCGCGCCCGTCTTCGCCCGCCAGCAGCAGCCGGCCTTCCGGCCGCGCCGCGCGGATCGCCACGATGCGGTCCTCCTGCGCCATGTCCACGTCGAGGCGGAGCGGCCGGCCCATGCCCCTGCCGTCGGGCAGCCGGTCCACCGCCAGGGTGAAGACGCGGCCCGAAGCCGCGAACAGCAGCAGCCGGTCCGAAGTCTGGACGGCAAGGCGCCACGCCTCGCGGTCGCCTTCCTTGTAGCGCGGCGCGGTGCCGGCGCCGATATGGCCCTTCAATACGCGCACCCAGCCCATCTCGGAGACGAGTACCGTCGCGGGTTCGCCCGGTATGACGACGTCCCCGGCCGCGCTGTTCGCGGCGGGCGCATCGGCCAGGAGGGTGCGCCGGCGCCCCTGCCCGCCCGAACCAAAGCGCCTGCGCATCTCCTTGACCTCGTCCGAGAGGCGCCTGCGGCGAAGCTTCTCGTCAGCCAGGAGCGCCCGGCACTCCGCCTGCTCGGCCGTCAGCTTCGCATGCTCCTCGCGGATGGCGGCCTCTTCCAGCTTGCGCAGCGCGCGGAGCCGCATGGCGAGGATGGCGTCGGCCTGTGCCTCGTTCACGCCCAGGCTCTTGCACAGTTCGGTGCGGGGGTCGTCCTCCTCCCGCACGATGCGGATCACCTCGTCGAGATTGAGGAAGACGGCGAGATAAGCCTCCAGAACCTCGAGCCGCCGGGCGATCCGCTCCAGACGGTAGCGGGTGCGCCGCTCCAGCACCTCCATACGGTGGTCGAGAAAGGCGAGCAGGCATTCCCGGAGGGACATCACCCGCGGGCGCCCGTCCGCGTCCAGCACGTTCATGTTGAGGCCGAAGCGGATTTCCAGTTCCGAGTGGCGGAACGCCTGCTCCATCATGGCGTCGGGATCGACGGTGCGGTTGCGCGGCACCAGCAGGATGCGCACGTCTTCGGCGGAC
>JAJECZ010000498.1 GCA_022821735.1 Alphaproteobacteria bacterium
GAAGGCCGTGGACATCCTCCGCGACGAGATCGACAAGGTGATGGCCCAGATCGGCTGCCCGTCCCTCGACCGGCTGGGGCCCGATTTCCTCCACCGGGACCAGGAGGACGCGGGGCGCAACATCCGGCTCTGACGGCCGCGACCGGCGCTGGGAGAGGGCCGGATGAATATCGACAAGTGCGTCAACCTCGACGACCTGCGCATGCTGGCGAAGAGGCGCGTGCCGAAGCTGGTTTACGACTACATCGAGGGCGGTGTGGACGATGAGGACGGGCTCCGGCGCAATGAGGACGCCTTCCGGCGGCGCTCCCTGCTGCCGCGCTACATGGTGGATGTCTCTACGCTCGACCGGTCGGTGGAGCTGTTCGGCCGCACATGGTCGAGCCCCTACGGCATCGCGCCCACCGGGGGCATCGGCAATTTCCGCCGCGGCGGCGACAGGATGCTGTGGCGGGCCGCGCGGGACGCGAATATCCCCTTCGTCATGTCGATTGTCGCCACCGCCCCGATGGAGGAGATGGCGCGCGAGGCGCCTGAGCATGGCTGGTACCAGTTGTCCGCAGCGAAGGACCGGTCGATCTCCGAAGACATGATCCGGCGCGCGGCCGACCTCGGCATTCCCGCCCTGGTGGTCACGGTCGATGCGCCGGTCCATTCCAACAAGGAGCGCAACCGGCGCAACGGCCTCGGCGGCAGGCTCACGCTCGCAACGAAGCTGGATGCGCTCCGCCGTCCGCTCTGGCTGAAGGACTACATAAGGCATGGCCCCGCCATGCTGGAGAACTGGCGGCCCTATGCGCCGGCGGGCGCCAACGCCAGGCAGGTCGATGAATTCGTGGCCGGGCAGAGGCCGACCGGCCTTACCTGGGCCGACATCGAGCGGTTCCGGGCGCTCTGGCCGCGCACGCTGATCCTGAAGGGCGTCTTGCGCACGGACGACGCGCTCCGAGCGGCGGAGGTCGGCGCGGACGGGCTGATCGTGTCCAACCACGGCGCCCGCCAGCTCGATCGCGCCCCGTCTCCGTTGGATATGCTGCCGGCGCTCGACGCGGCCATTGGCGACCGGGTCGCGCTGATGATGGACGGTGGCGTCCGCCGGGGCGCGGACATACTGATCGCGCTGGCGAGCGGGGCGAAGTTCGTCTTCCTCGGCCGGCCGACCCTGTACGGCGCCGTTGCGGGTGGTGCCGCCGGGGCGGCCAAGGCCGTGGACATCCTGCGCGACGAAATCGACACGGTGATGGCCCAGATCGGCTGCCCGTCCCTCGACCGGCTCGGGCCGGAATTCCTCCACCGGGACCCGGAGGACACGGCGCGTAACATCCGGCTCTGACGGCTGCGCGCCGAAACGCGGTCCCGTGGGCATCTGCGGGGCGGTGGAAGTGAATGCCGTTGTTTGTTCGATGATTGTGGAAAAAAACTTAAATAATTCTTGACATTTGTAATTCAGTCGCTAGATTAGGGCGGAGGAAGGACGCGGCATCCGCGCGGGGCCGTTTCACCTTCCGTTTCGCGCCGGCGCGGAAAAAAGCCTCATTTCAGCCGACGGGGGAAGTGCGCCCTGCGTTCGGCCTGCGCGCGCGGGCGCAGGCGCAATCAGGCGCGCAAACCGCGCCGGCGCAAAGGCGCGCCCGCCCGCCCGCGCAGGGGTGCGCGCGATACGCGCGAAACAGGGTCCCGCTGGCCGGGCGGCCGGGCGGCGGGGAGAACGGAACGAAGACGGACGGAAAGGAGAGACCATGCCGAAGATGGACGCCGAAGAGACCGGACGGAAAACCCGGAGCGCCGCCCGCCGGATCATGACACTTCATGACATTTCATGACACTCCGCAGAGGGTCGCCGCCCTTCCGTTTCGCGCCGGCGCGAAAAACCACTGGAGGAATCGAGGGGAGACGTGCGCCCGGCGTTCGCCCCTCGCGCGCGGGCGCAATCAGGCGCGTGAACCGCGCCGGTGCGAAACGCGCGCGGACGGGCGCGCGATACGCGCGAAACAGGGTCCCGCTGGCCGGGCGGTAGGGAGAACGGAACGGAGACGGACGGAAAGGAGAGACCATGCCGAAGACGGAAGCCGGAGAGACCGGACGAAAGACCCGGAGCGACGGATCATGACACTTTATGACATTTCATGACATTTCGCTGGAGTGGGCCGCCGCCCTGCCTCTGCCGGAAACCGACGGCGGGCAACCTCCCCCGGACGACCGCGGGCTCACCCGGATCGAATCGCGCCCTGTTGCCCGCTGCTGTCAGGCGGACGCGACATGAGTGGCGCCGCTTTCCTGTTGGCCTGTCATGGCGGCGAGTGCGATCAGCGCCTCTTCGGCGCGCCGGCGCTTCGCCTCGTCGGGGTCGCGCTGGACGATGCGGAGCAGCGCGTCGCGCGCCGCCGGGTCGCCGGCGGCGGCCATGTCAAAGGCCATCCGGTCGCGGCGCTCGTAATACTGCCGGTCGAGCGGCACGACCGTCGGAGAAAGAGCGCGCCAGAAGTATTTGCCGTCATCGGAGGACCAGTCCGCATAGACCTCCTCCCAGGTCCCGCAGCCGGAATAGGGCACCATGTTGGTGTCGGCGACCGGCTGGCTCGCCGGTTGGTAGCGGTCGTCGAAGGACTGCCGGATCTCGTCCGTGCGGTTGGGCAGCGCGCAATGCACGACGGTGTCCGCGAAGATGAGCGCATCGCCCGCCTCGAAGGCGCCTGTGACCCACTCGCCCGGAATCGGCACGCTGATGTCCATGCCGCCCGCACCGTTGCCGACCCTGGTGTCGAGCACGCCGGCGCGGTGCGAGCCGGCGGCCACGGCGAGCGCGCCCTTCTCCAGTGGGCAGTCGCCGAGCGGGGCCCAGAGCGCATGGTTGGTGGCGCCGCCGATATGCACCTTGTCCTGGTGCGCCCCGGTGGTGAAGTCGAAGCTCTTCGTCTGCGGGAAGATGTTGCGCTGGATGAACATCGGGTGCGCCAGCACCGGCTCGCCGAAAATACGCTCGAACAGCGCCAGCACGTTGGGGTGAATTCTGAGCCGGTGCAGCTCCTCGTCCTTCCACATGCCCCGGAACACCTGCATGTAGCGTTCCTCGGGGTCCTTGCAGGCGGCAGCTTTGTTGGCGATGCCGGCTTCCACTGGATGGGCCGGGTCGAGCCAGCCGCCTTCGGCCGCCGTCTCCAGCATGCGCCGGCGGACCTCCATAACCTTTTCGCGCGGCAGCAGGCCCCGGAGGAACAGGTAGCCGTCGCGCTCCAGCCGCTCGGCAAGCGCAGGGCCGTCGTTCATGAGCCCGGTCGAATCGAGAAAATCGCCCATTGCGTCCATGTCCGTTCCTCCCTGTCCGCGCCTGCCGGCGCCGGCGTGTCAGATCGCCAGGTCCTTCATGTTGTAGTCGCGGATCACCCGTTCGAAGGTCTCGTCATTATAGCGGAACCGCTCCTCCAGCCCGTCGAAGGGCCGGTAGCGGAAAGGCGTCTCGTCGGGGAAGCGCTGCCGCCGTGCGTCGATGGCGACCTGGATGACGGCGGAGCGCTCGAAGATGCGCTGCTCGTCATAGACGTCGTCGGCCTTCATGCTGAGCTTGCCCTTCTGGCCCAGCACCGAGCGGCGGCGGTGGAAGCCCATGGTGATCGAGATGCGCTTGTCGGGCGATGTGTTAGCGAAGGAGCCGTGCAGCATCTGGCGGTTGACGGCCGTGACATCGCCGGGCTCGCAGATGAGCGGCACGGCGTCCGGAAACTTCTCGTCGCCGCCGTTCTCGGCGACCCGCCGCTTGATGTCGATACGCCCGCCCTTGTGGGTGCCGGGCACGACCCAGAGGCAGTTGGCGGGCGTCGTCGGGTAGAGCTGCACCTGAAAGTTGAAGCCGTGGCTGCCTTCGTCCCAGTCGGGCGAGTCCCAGTGGGTCACGCCGTCCTGATGCCAGGCGACGGACCCGCCGACGCCGGCCTGCTTGACGAAGATGGCGTCGTTGTAGGGCACGAAGTCCGTCCCGTTGATCGCCTCCGCGACCGCCAGGAGGTGCGGATGGCCATAGACGCAGAGCGCCGCCGGCATGGCCTGGCACATGCCGTACATCAGGAAGACCACATAATCCGGCGCATCGGCGTCGGGACGGGGCTGCGTCATCCGGTGGGGGTGGCGGCCGTTGAGCTTGTCGGTGCCGCCCCAGGGGTCGGAGAGCGGCTTCACCAGCGTATAGGGGTCGCGGGCATAGTCGCGGCCGAGCGCGGGCCGGCCCTCCGCGTCCACATCCGCTCCCGGACGGACCGGCGCGCGCCCGATCATCATGTCCGCATCGGCGCGCAACTCGTCGAGCTCCGCCGCGCCGACCACGCCCTCGAACACGTAGAAGCCGTGCTTCCAGTAGGCTTCGAGGATGTCGGGATGCAGCCCGCCGTCGGCGCCGAAGCGCACGGGGCCCCGGTTGGCGAGCGCGCGGGCGCGTTCCTCGCCCGCCTTGAGATAGGCGGCGGCGGTCGCGGCGTGCTCGGCCCTGGTCGGCTCCGTCGCAGGGGTCGAAACATGGTTCATCGCGCGTCTCCGGCTGCCGTCGTCATCCGCGCAAGCCTATGCAACCGCCGGCTTCGAGGCAACCTGACCGGGACTGGCGCCCGCCTATTCGCTCACCCGGAAGACGGGGTCGCGGCCGAGGGGCGTTCCGCTGAGGTAGCGGGTGAGGAAGGCCGTGGAGAATTCGAGTTCCTCCGGCGGCACGGCCGGATGCAGGCCGGGATTGGCGTGGAGGCGCTTGTCGGTCGAGCCGAGCGCGTCGAACAGGGCGAGGCACTGCTCACGGGTGAAAAGCTCGTCCTCGAGCTGCCAGATGAACAGCACGGGGCAGGCGATCGCGCGGGCCGCCGCCTCGATGACCGGTTTGTAATGGGCGGGTTCGGAGACGAGGCCCATCAGGCCCAGCACCGCGACCGAGATACGCGGCTCGGCGGCGACGAAGGGCGCGCCGTAGATCGTGCCCATCGACAGGCCCCAATAGCCGACCGGCCCGGCCCCGACCTCCGCGAGCCCGGAGACCGTCTCCAGCGCAAGCCGCCAGTCGCGCACCATGTCTGCCGCGGTGCCCTCGCGCTGCCATTCCGGCCAGAAGGAGTCGCGCCCGCCGGGGCCGACCTGGCGGCGGCCGTGCACCGGCCCGTCGAGGGAAAGCCCGAAATAGCCGTGGCTGCGGCAGAGACCGGCGGCAATGTCGGGAATCGGGCGCTGGTGCCGGGTGCCGGAGGCGCCGTGGCCGTAGCAGACGAGCGGCGCACCGGGCGTCGAGCCGTCACCGGACCAGAGCACTCCCGTCACCGGCCGCGCGCCCGTATGGATGGTGAACTCGCGCACCGAGGCGCCGTCATGCCGCTCCGTTTCGTGCCATTCGAGCCTGTTGCCGGTCGGGGTCATGGGGTGCATCCTGAATCCGTGGCGGGGGTTCGGCGGAGTGTCCGCCTGCCCGGCCTTCCGGGTCAAGAACGCCGCTTCCGGGTCCCCGGGGCGGCAGGGGGGAGCGTTTCTGTGACACTGCAATTCGGCCTTCGCGTCCCGACCGTCGGCACGCCTCAGGACACCGCCGCCTATGCAGCCGGGGTGGAAGCCGCCGGCTTCGACTTCATGTGGACGCCGGACACGCCATTGCTGGCCGGGCGCTGGCGCGATGTCTACATGCATCTGGGCGCGGCGGCGGAGCGGACGGGGCGGATACGCCTCGGCCCCGGCGTCACCAACCCGCTGACCCGCCATCCGCTGACCACGGCGAGCGCCATCGCAACGCTCGACGACGCCTCCGGCGGCCGGGCGGACCTCGTGGCGGGGACGGGCTACAGTTCCGCCTATATTATCGGCCGCAAGGCGGCGACCTTGGCCGACATGCGGGAGGCCACCGCCCTCTGGCGCGGCCTGCTCGGCGGCCGGCCGACCGATCCGGGCGGGTCGGAGACGGTCATAGACCGGCCCAATGCGG
>JAJECZ010000306.1 GCA_022821735.1 Alphaproteobacteria bacterium
ATCCGGAAGGCCCATGAGTGAACGGACATAGTCCGCCAGCGGCGCGACCTCGGTCGCCCGCAACATCGCCTTGACCGGCCCTACCGAAGCGGGCGCCACGGACAGCTGCCGGAATCCCAGGCCGACCAGCGTCATCGCCTCCAGCACGCCTCCGGCCATCTCCCCGCAGAATGCAATCGGCCGGTTTGCGCCTTCCGCGCTGTCCACTATGTGCGCAAAAAACGCCAGCACCGCCGGAGAAAGCAGGTCATAGCGCGCCGCCACCCTCGGGTTCGCGCGGTCGGCGGCGAAAAAGAACTGCAGCAGATCGTTGCTTCCGACGGAAATGAAATCCGTGATCTGCAGCAGGGCCGGCAATTGCCAGACCAGCGCCGGCACCTCGAGCATCGCGCCGGCGGAGACCGAAGCCGGCACGTTGCGCCCGCGATTCCGCTCCCGCTCGATTTCGGCGTTGAGGACCGCCTTGGCGCGCTCGAATTCGGAGACTTCGGCCACCATCGGAAACATGACATGCAAATCGCGCCCGGCGGCTGCCCGCACCATTGCCCGAAGCTGCTGGCGGAGCATCTGCGGCCGGTCCAGGGTCAGTCTGAGGGCCCGCCAGCCCATTGCCGGGTTCTCTTCCTCGGCCAGCCGCCAGTAGGGCAGAACCTTGTCGCCGCCGATGTCCAGCGTGCGGAAGACCAGCGGCCGCCCCTCCGACAGGTCCAGCGCCCGGCTGTACAGGCGCTGCTGGTCCTCCACGTCGGGAAAGCGCGACCGGACCATGAAGGGAATTTCCGTCCGGTAGAGACCGACGCCCTCGGCGCCGACCGCGGCGACCTGCTGAATATCGATCAGCAGACCCGCATTGATATTGAGCGATACCTCGACGCCGTCGACCGAACGGGCAGCCTCGTCGCGGAGGATGGCGAACTGCGCCCGCCGCTCATCCCGCATCTGCATGGCGTGGAGGAAATTCTGCTCGACCTGGGCGCCGGGCCGGATGAACACCTGTCCGTTCTCGCCGTCCACGGCGACGCGGTCGCCGGCTTCGGCAATGGCGGAGATGTCCTTCAGGTCGCCCAGAACCGGAATGTCGAGCGCGCGCGCCACAATGACGACATGGGCCGTATGCGACCCCTCTTCCAGAAGCAGGGCGCAAAGCCTCTCGCGGGGATAGTCGAGCAGTTCGGCCGGGCCCATATGCCGGGCAACCAGGACCGCGTCCGCAGGAAGCTCGTCCTTCTGCATCCGCCCGGCCTCGCCGGCAAGGTGCTCCAGCAAACGGTTGCTGAGATCGTCGAGATCGTGCAGGCGTTCGCGGAAGAACGGGTCGCGCAGCTGGCGCATGCGGGCGCGCATCTGCTCCTGAATGCGCACCACGGCGCCCTCGGCGCTCAATCCGCTGCGCACGGCTTCGCGAATCCGCGAGAGCCAGCCGCGGTCTTCGGCGAACATCCGGTAGGCCTGCAACACCTCCCGATGCTCGCCTTCCCCTGCAAGGTCCGCCGCGTGGAAACGGTCGTCGAGCGCCCTGTGCATCTCGTCCAGCGCCTCGTCGACCCGCGCGATCTCCCCGGCGGGGTCGCCTCCGGAGACCATGTTCTGCACGGGCAGCCTGGCCTCATGCATATAGGCCGCACCAAGCGCGACGCCCGCGTTCAACACCCTGCCTTCCAGGCGCACCGGACGCGGGTCCTCGCCGATGTCGTCGCTCGACGGTTCGGGGGCCGCGGCAACTTCCGCAACGAGCATGGCCACGGTCTGGAGGGCATCGACCTCGTCCCTGGCATAGACCCTGGGCCGGACGTTCTGCACGGTCAGCACGCCGATAACCAGTCCGCCGCGAAGCAGCGGCACTCCGACAAACGAGTGGAACGCTTCCTCGCCGGTCTCGGGCCGGTAGGCGAAGTTCTCGTGCGCCGCCGCCTCGGGCAGGTTCACCGGCCGGGCGCTCTCCGCCACCAGGCCGACCAGGCCTTCGCCAACCGCAAGGGTCGTATTGTGGACCGCCTGCGCATTGAGGCCCCTGGTCGCCGTCAGCAGCAGGCGGTTGTCGCCGTGGCGGACATAGATCGAACAGACCTCGGCGCCCATCACCTCCGCGATCTCCGTCGAGATCGCGTCCAGGCGGTCCTGCTTGTCCACGACGGTCGCCGCCACCTCCCGGACCCGCTGCAGCAACAGGCGCGAGGCGTCCGGGCCGCCAGCCTGCATCATGGGCGCCTCCGGTCCGCAAGCATGGCGAGGGCCTGCCTGCACAACTCGTCGAGTATCGCCGATATCGGCTCGATCCGCTTTATCATGCCGACGCTCTGCCCCGCCATCACCGAGCCGTTCTCGACATCCCCCTCGATGACCGCGCGCCGCAGGGCGCCGGCCCAGAAATGCTCGATCTCGAGCTGGGCCTCCTTCATGCTGAGCTCACCGGACCGGTGGCGGGCGATGACCTCGTGCTGGAAGGCGCCGAACCGGCGGGAGGCGTCGTTGGCGAGCGCGCGCACCGGAACGACCGGAAAGCGCGGGTCCACCTGCTGGGAGAGTACCGCGTCCCGCGCCTCGCCGCGCAGGAAGGCCTGCTTGAACCGCGGATGCGCAATCGATTCCTCCGCGGCCGCGAACCGCGTGCCGATCTGACAGCCCGAGGCGCCCATCTCCAGAAAGGCAAGCACCGCCTCGCCCCGCCCTATGCCGCCGGCCACGAAAACCGGGACATCGCGGATCTGCGGCAGGATCTCCTGGGCCAGCACCGCGGTCGCGACGGGGCCGGTATGCCCGCCCGCCTCCGCGCCTTCGACGATCAGCGCGTCGGCGCCGTCCCGCATCAGCTTGCGGGCGAGCGCGAACGCCGGAGCGAAGCAGACGAGCCGGGCGCCCCATCCCTTCACCCGGCGCATGGCGGCGCGGCCGGGCAGTCCTCCGGCCAGCACGACGTGGCTGACCCCCATCTCACCGCACACGTCGATCAGCGCGTCCAGCTTCGGGTGCATGGTGATGAGGTTGACGCCGAACGGCCTGTCGGTCAGCGCCCTCGTGCCGGCGATCTCGAGCGCCAGCCGGTCCGGCTCCATCGCGCCGCAGGCGATGACGCCGAACGCCCCCGCCTCGGAAATCGCGGCGACGAGGTTCCGCTCGGAGACCCATGTCATCGCGCCGCCCATAATGGCGACATCGCAGCCGAGGAATTCCCGCCCCCGCGCCCAGAGACGGTCGAGCCGGTCCCTCGCGTCCGTGTCAATCGTCGCGGTCGAGTCCATAGGCCGTGTGCAGCGCCCGCGCCGCCAGCTCCGCATATTCCTCGGCGATCAGCACGCTGATCTTGATCTCGGACGTCGAAATCACCTCGATATTGATCCCGCGCGCGGCGAGCGTCGCGAACATCCTCTGGGCGACGCCGGCATGGCTGCGCATCCCCACCCCGACGACCGAGACCTTGGCGACATTCGGGTCGGGCTTGAGCGCGTCGAACGCAAGCGAGGCTTCCCGCAGCAGGGCGGTGGCGCGCTCGAGATCGGGCTTCGGCACCGTGAAGGTGATGTCCGTATGCTGGCCTCCGTCGGCGACGTTCTGGACGATCATATCGACATTGATCTCGGCGTCGGCAAGCGGCCCGAAGATGGCCGCCGCCACGCCCGGCCGGTCCTCGACGCCCGTCAGCGTCACCTTCGCATCCTCCTGCGAGACCGCGACACCCGTTACGACCTGTTCTTCCACTATCTCATCCTCGCCGACGATCATCGTGCCCGGCACATCCTGGAAACTCGACATCACCTGGAGTCGTACGCCGCACCGCATCGCCATGGCAACCGAGCGCGTCTGCAGGACCCTGGCGCCCTGGCTCGCCATTTCCAGCATCTCCTCGAACGCGATCCGGTCGATCTTCCGCGCTCTCGGGACGGTCCTGGGGTCGCAGGTATAGACGCCGTCCACGTCGGTGTAGATGTCGCAGCGGTCCGCCTCGAGCGCCGCGGCGAGCGCGACCGCCGTCGTGTCCGAGCCGCCGCGGCCGAGCGTGGTGACCCGCCCGTCGGGGGACAGGCCCTGGAAGCCGGCCACCACCGCGACCTGCCCGGCCGCCGCCGCCGAGCGCAGCGCGTCGCTCTCGACATGCCGGATACGCGCCCTGCCGTGGGTGCCATCGGTCCGGATCGGCAGCTGCCAGCCCTGGAAGGACCGCGCCGGCACGCCCATTTCCTGCAGGGTCAGCGCCATCAGCCCGCTCGTGACCTGCTCGCCCGAGGCGACGACCGCGTCGTGCTCGGCCGCGTCGTAGAGCGGCGCGACGGCGGCGACCTGCCCGACAAGGTCGTTGGTGACGCCCGACATCGCGGACACCACCACGGCCACCTCATGGCCGGCCGCCGCTTCGCGCGCGACGCGCCCGGCCGCATTGCGGATATGCTCGCGGTCAGCGACGGAAGTGCCGCCGAATTTCAGGACAAGACGTGCCATGAACACCCTTCGACCGCCTGCAACGGCTTGCCGCCGGCGGGCGGGCGCAACATATTCCGGCCTCCCGGTCGGGACAAGTTGCGATGACAGAACCCGGTGCGACAGTGGACGCGGAGGAAACCCGGCGTTTCGCCGCCATCGCGGATGAATGGTGGGACCCGGAGGGCATGTTCAGGCCCCTGCATGCCATGAACCCGGTCAGGATCGGCTGGGTGCGGGACCGGATCGCCGGGCGCTTCGGCCGAGACCCGCTGGCGCCGCGCCCGCTGTTCGGACTCGCCCTGCTGGACGCCGGGTGCGGCGGCGGCCTCGTCGCGGAGCCGATGGCGCGGCTGGGCGCGAACGTCACAGCCATCGATGCGGAGCCGGAGACCGTGGAGATCGCGCGCGCCCATGCGGCGGCCGCCGGCCTCGACATCGACTACCGCTGCGCCGGGGTGGAATCGCTGGCCGGCGAGCGCTTCGACGCCGTCCTCGCGCTGGAGCTCGTCGAGCATGTCCCGGACCTCCGCGCCTTCGTGCGCGCGGCGGCGGCCCTGCTCAAGCCCGGCGGCCTCATGCTGTTCTCGACCCTCAACCGCACGGCGGCGAGCCTGCTCAAGGCGAAGATCGGCGCGGAGTACCTGCTGCGCTGGGTGCCGCCCGGCACCCACAGCTTCCGGCGTTTCGTGAAACCTTCGGAACTGGCCCGCGCCGTCCGGGCGGCGGGTTTGCGTCCGGGCGCCGTTTCGGGCATGAGCTATGCGCCGCTTTCCGGCGCCTGGTCCCTCTCCCGCGACCTTTCGGTGAACTATCTGATGGCTGCAACCTCCCCTCCCGCCCCCGGCCTCGTCAGCGATTACGGAGGCCGCGACGCCGGCCCGGTCGAACGCGACGAGACGCCGCCGGACGAATTCGGCAAGCGCGTCGATGCGATGAAGGTGCTGCTCCAGGACCACGATCCGCGCCTGACCAGCGACAGCAGCCGGCGCGGCCAGGAGGACCTGCCGCAGCAGCTCTATGACGGCCTCGGCTACTATCAGCGCTGGCTGCTGGCGCTGAAGGCCAACATCGTCGAGCTCGGCATCCTCAGCGAGGAGGAGATCGCCGGGCGGATCGCACGCTACCGAGAAGAGGACTCGTCCCCGACATGAAGACCGGCGTATTCATCTTTCCGACGGACTACTCCATCGACATTTCCGAGCTTGCCCGCGCCCTCGAGGACCGGGGCTTCGAGGCGCTCTTCGTGCCCGAGCACACGCACATCCCCACCAGCCGGCGCTCGCCCTTCCCGGCCGGCGGCCCGCTCCAGAAGCGCTATGCGCACACGCACGACCCCTTCGTCGCGCTCGCCTTCGCGGCCGCCGCGACCGAGACGCTGACCATCGGCACGGGCATCTGCCTGCTGGCGCAGCGGGACCCCATCGTGACCGCCAAGGTCGTGGCAAGCCTCGACCGGCTGTCCGGCGGGCGCTTCATCTTCGGCCTCGGCGGCGGCTGGAACGTCGAGGAGATGGAGGACCACGGCGCCACCTACCGCACCCGGTTCGCCATCGTGCGCGAGCGCGCGCTGGCGATGAAGAAGCTCTGGACCGAGGACGAGGCGTCCTTCTCCGGCGAGCATGTGTCCTTCGAGCCCTGCTGGTCGTGGCCCAAACCCGTCCAGACGCCGCACCCGCCGCTCCTGATGGGCGGCGAGACCGACTACACGCTGCGCCGCGTGGTGGACTATTGCGACGGCTGGCTGCCGCGCCCTCGTCCGGGCTTCGACCCGAAGGAGCAGATGGCCCGCCTGCGCGCCCATGCGGACGCCGCCGGCCGGGACATGGCGAGCCTCCAGGTCACGCTGTTCCGCGCCCCGCCGGACAGGGACGCCATCGCGGCCTGCGAGGACGCCGGCATCGACCGCGTGCTGCTGGAACTCCCGGACGGCAGCCGCGACGAGACGCTCAAGCTGCTGGACGACTACGCCCCGCTGCTCGCCTGACCCCGGCGGGGGGCGGGCTCCGTCAGCCCGTCTCCCGCTTCGTGAAGCCCTCGAACAGTCCCTCCAGACGGGCCATGCGTTCGCGCAACTCGCCAACGTCGCGACGCACACGGTCGAGCTGGCTCCAGAGGAACGCGAAGCCCGCGATCAGAATGGCGGGCGTCATCCGCGGTTCGAGCGATTCCACCGGCAGGCTCTTGCTTCGTCGGTAAGCGACAAAACTGACACGCTCGTGGCGGCCTTGCGAGCACAAACCCGCATAGCGCCACGGGTAAGTCGGCATGTTGTTATTGGAATAACAGTACATAATCTGTTTTATTATTGCGAAATAGAATGCCGGCACGGGCAAAGGGGGATGTCTCGTGGAGCCAAGCGGCCAATTCGGTCTCGATCTGCGTCCGGGCGAGATAACCGCGGGGCAAGTGCTCGACCGCATCTGGCGCGAAAGCCGCGACGAGGCCGAGAAGGGCCGCTGGTTCGAGAATCTGGTCTCGCGGGTGATGCGCGACCTGAAGGAATACGAGGTCGAAGAAATCCACCGCTGGGCCGATTGGCCGGAGCGGGAGGCATTGACCGGCCTCGACGGACGCGATACCGGCATCGATCTGGTCGCGGTCCTGTCGAGCGGCGACCGGGTTGCGATTCAATGCAAGTGCTATGCGGAGACCGCGCGGGTCGGCTGGCGCGACCTGTCCACCTTCATTGCAAACTCGGAACGGGATGCGTTTCCGCTGCGCTGGGTCGTCGCCACCTCTCCGTGGACGACCACGGCTGAAAAGAACCTCCGGGGGCTGTCGCCGCCGGTGCGGCAGATCGACTTCCGCCGGCACCTCGACGAGCCGGTCGCCGGGGAAGCGTCCGCGCGGCCGGTCCGGCAGCCCTGGCCACTTCAGGAAAACGCCATTCGCGACGTCGTGACGGGCCTGGAGAACCATGACCGCGGCCGGCTGGTCATGGCCTGCGGCACCGGCAAGACCTTCACCGCGCTCAGGGCCGCCGAGCGGATCGTGCCCGAAGGCGGGCGCATCTTGTTTCTCGCGCCCAGTATCGCGCTGGTGTCGCAGGCGCGCCGGGAATGGCTGCGCCACACCGTCCGCCCGCTGCATTCCATCGTGGTGTGTTCGGACCGCACCGCCGGCGGACGCGGCGAGAACGAGGACATCGGCCTTTCCGAACTGGAATGCCGGGTCACGACCGAACCGGAGGCGATCGCCGCGCTGCTGAACGGGGACGCCGCCGGGACGCGGGCGGTTTTCTGCACCTACCAATCCCTGCCGCAGGTGACGGCGGCGCAATTCGGGCATGGCGCGCCGCCGTTCGACCTGACGATAGCGGACGAGGCCCACCGCACCACGGGCGTGGACCGGGCCGCCTCAGGCATCGAGGGGAAAGGCGCGTTCCAGGCCGTGCACAGCGAGGAGAGGCTGGCGAGCCGCAAGCGGCTCTACATGACGGCGACGCCCCGCATCTACACCGCTTCCTCGCGGGCCTCTCTGCGAAGCAAGGGCGTCGAAACGGTCGATATGGGCGATTTCGACGCCTACGGGCCGGAACTGCACCGGCTCCCCTTCGCCGACGCCGTGAATGCCGGGATGCTCTCCGACTACCGCGTGATCGTGCTGGGCGTGAATGAGGACTCGGTAACGCCGGGACTGCGCAGCCGGCTCGTGCAGATGGGCGAGGAACAGGCTGAGGGCGCACGGCCGCTGCTGGTGCGCTCGACCGACATTACCCGCGTCATCGGGACCTCGCTCGCCGTCAACGGAGCGTTGGAAGGCCGCGAAGACGAGAGGCCCGGCCGGCTGTTCAAGACGCTCGCCTTCGCCAACTCCATTGCGCGGTCGAGGTTCTTCGCCGACGCCATGAAGCATCCGCAGGTACGGGCGGCGACGACCCGCCGCATCCGCGCGGACGAACCGGGCGGCGCGGGGGCCATGCCGGTGGAGTCGCAGCATCTCGACGCCTCGTCCAGCGCACTGGACCGCAACAGGGCGCTCAGGGACCTCGACCGCGCGGACAGCGACCGGGCGCTGCGCCTGCTCTGCAATGTGCGCCTGTTCAGCGAAGGCGTGGATGTGCCGTCGCTCGACGCCGTGGCGTTCATGGAGCCGCGCGACAGCCAGGTGGATGTCGTGCAGGCGGTCGGGCGCGTGATGCGGCGCGCGCCGGGCAAGCGCTTCGGCTATATCGTCGTGCCCGTGCCGGTGGAGCCGGGCCGGGATGTTGCGGCGGCGCTGGCGGAAGGCTCGGAGGGCTACCGCACCCTCGGACGGGTGCTGCGCGCGCTGGCGGCGCATGACGGACGGCTTGCGGAAGACCCGCTGCGCTTCGTCAGCGTCAGCGAAACGGTGCCCGGCGACGACAACGACAACAACGAAGAACACAGCGAATACGACCTGCGGGAGGACAGGGAGCCTTACGATGCGGGCCTCCAGGGCGTGCTCGACCTTCAGGACGTCAGCGCCGGTCTCTATGCCCAGGTCGTCGCCGCCTCCGGTCTCGGCAGGCCCGGCCTGCTGGTCTCCCAGGATATCGAATATGTCGTGAAGGCGGCGGCGCGCCTGTTCAAGGAGGCGGAGCTCGAGGAGGCGCTGGCCGGGGCGCTCGGCCTTGCGGTGGAGACGGACGGAGGGGCGAAGGGCGTCTGCACGATTGCGGCGCTGCTTCTCGCCAACGCCTGCCTGCTGCATCGCCGGCTCGGCAGCCTTCCCGACCTGCCGGACCTGCCGCCATTGACCGGCGTCGGCGGCGCGGCGGACCCGGCCGGGCATCTCCATGCCGCATGGCACGCGATTCTGGAGCGCGACTACGCGCCGGTGTTCGAGCCGGCGCTGGCCGTGCTGGACGCGCTGCCGCAACTCCGCGCAGTCGGCCATGCGGTCCGCATGGTGGCGGAATGCGCCAACCGGGTCGCGGACAGCCTGAGCGAGCTCGGCTACGACCATGCCGGCCCGCTCTATCACCGCATTCTCGGCTCGGCGAAGAGCGACGGCGCGTTCTACACCAACAATGTCTCCGCGCTGATGCTGGCCCGGCTGGCGCTTTCCGAGGACTTCACCGACTGGTCGGACCCGGAAGCGGTCGGGCGGCTGCGCATCATGGACCCGGCCTGCGGCACCGGCACGCTGTTGATGGCGGCGATGCAGACGATCAAGGCTCGCGCGCGCGTGAGCCGCGCGCCGGGTACCCCCCCCCCCGGACGAGTCTCTTTTGCATCGTCGTCTGGTCGAGGACGTGTTGTGCGGCCTCGACATCAACCGCCACGCCATCCAGCTTGCCGCCTGCAACCTGACCCTCGGCGCGCCGACCGTCGATTACCGCCGCATGAACCTCTTCACGCTGCGGCACGGTCCGCAGCCGGACGGTAGCGTAAAGGCGGGTTCCTTGGAGCTTTTGGCGACGGCGGAGGGAGAAGCGTCACTCCCGGCGCTGACGCAGCCGCTACGGACGCTGGAGGGAGTTGGCGCCGCGCAAGTTGACGCTGCGAGGGAATTCGAGTTTCCGCTTGAATACCTCGACCTCGTCATCATGAACCCGCCTTTTACCAATAACCAAAGGCGCGGGCGAAAATACGGCGTTGCAGCCGTCAAGAGGATGCAGCGGCACGAACTCGGGCTTCGCGACGACCTTGAGCAGTACGATCCGACGGCGGGCGGTCTAATCGACGCTAACAGCGTCCGCACGTTCTTTACACCGCTGGCCGACCGAATCCTCCAAAGGAGCCGCGGCACTCTGGCGATGGTGCTTCCCGTCACAGCCTGCACAGGCGCGTCCGGCTCGGCCGAGCGCCGTTTTCTGGCTGAGCGTTTTCATATCGAGCGCATCATCACCACACACGATCCCCGCCGAACTAACTTCTCGTATAACACCAGCATTCACGAATGCTTGCTCATCTGCCGGAGGCATTCTGGAGGCGCACGGCCGCCGACCCAATTCATATCGCTGCGCCGAATGCCGGAGAGCGCCGAGGAGGCGGTTGAGGCTGCCGACACTGTAGCCTCCGGCGACGCCAACGAGTGGGGGAGAATGCACGGTAGTGTCTCAGTTTGAAATCTCGCGCTTGCGGTAAGTTTTTGGCCTGCACGGTGCCGGCGCCCGTGCGTCGATCATATCGACAAGCTCTTCCAGCGACATGAAGGACCGCGCCAGACCGGCAGACATGGCCGGCGTAGCGCCGTGCAGGCTCTTGTGCGAGCGGCACCAATTGTAGTGGAAGAAGTAGAGCGCCAGCATGTGAAGATGGTTCTCCACCTTCTTCGAGAAGGCATTGGTCAACCGCGTGAACCGCCGCATCCCCATCCGCATGGAAAGGTTGCTGCGCTCCACATACGAAGTGCTGATGTCCGCCGGGTCCGGGTTGCCCTCGATCTTCCGCTTGATGAGCCCGGTGCACTCCGCCGGCGAATACCGCCGCGCCGCGCTCCTGCCCGCGTCCAGCGCCCCATACAGCTTCATAAGCCGGGCATAGTCCACATCGCCCCCGAACGCGCCCTCGACGGCTTCCAGATACGCCCGGTGTCCGTCCGTCGTAAGCTGCACCCGGTTCGCCAGCCGCGCCCGAAGATTGTCCATGAATTCGATGGCCGTCTCGCCAGAGCGATCCCCGACCTCATAGGCCAAGATCATCTTGCTGTCCGCGTCGATGGCCGTCCAGGTCCACACATCCCCGGCCCCGGCCGGCGCCTTCTTCGCCAGCGCGACATTTTTCTCCTTCGCGTAGCAGAAGGCCCAAATCTCGTCGCACTGGACGCGGCGGGCCTGAACCTCCCGAACCGCCTCATCATGGTGGCCCGCGCAAGCCTGTCCGGCCTCGACAAGCAGCTTCGAGACCGTGTTGATCGAGACGCCCGCGATCCGGGCCGCGGCGCGCATCGACATGCCCTCGACAAGCATATGCAGGATATGGACGCGCTTGGCTGTAGAGAGTTTGTTCATGCCCGCGATTGTGCCTGAACGGGCCGCTTCTGTCAAGCACATTTTCACTTTGAACGGCGGGCGGGCCGCTTGCATCCGGGAACCGGCTTGGGCTTGGAACGCTTGTGCGGCTTCACCGGAACGACCTTCGGAGCGTTGCGCTTCGGCTGGGCGCGGACGGCGCGGGTTCTGCATCGGGGCATGGCGGCCTCCTGCTTGTTGCGGAGGCCGGTTGACGCTACAATCGCGCGTGTCGCGTGACTGCTTCCGCATCGGCCTCAAGAACCTGCGGAACACATTGGGTCGGACCTTGCCGGGTCCGGCCCTTTGTGCGTCTGGAGGGCTTCTAGTCAGTTTCCTTCTTGCGAATCAATGGCATTTCCGGCCATTCCCGGTTATGTTGTCTTTGCCGTCCATACGGGACTGCCCGCTCAGTCGGGCCGCCCGCTGAATACAACAGCCCTAGACCCGGCAAGGGGTCGCTCCCTGCGCCTGGCGAATAGGCGGGGTCCTTCACAGCAGTCTCGTGTGTGGACGGCAACGGCCCGGCGCCAGCTTTTGCCGCCGGGAACCCCACACGGGAGCGCATCATGAAAACGCGCACTGTCCCGCTGGTAGCGATCGCTGTCGGCTTCTTTGTGCTTTCCAGTTGCGGCGGAGGCGGCGGCGGCAGCGGCCTCACGCAGCCGCCCAGCGGGCCGCAATCGCCGCCGCCATCCGCAAACGCCTATGACTTCAACCGGGACGGCTACACGAACCGGGTGGGAACGAGCGGTGCCGGCACCGCCTCGAACGAACCGCTCAACGGCGATCCGGCTGCGAATGTCGCCTTCGTCGGCGGCGTGAATGTCACGCAGATGTTCACCGAACTCCAGCGGGGATGCACGCCGCAACGTTGCTACCCGTCCAGTATCGACACCAGACATGGCGGCGCGGAAGTCGGCGCCCTGCGCGTGCGCGATGGCGTGACGGCAAGCGAACTGCTCGCTTATCTGCGCGCCGATGCGGCCTTTCGGGACATCAATCTCGTGAAGCGGTGGAGCGCCCCGCCCACCGTGCGGATGATCCAAGGCGCGACGGCGGACGATGTGTTCGACACGCTGAACGCCGTGCGGCTCATCAACAGCGCGCTCCCGGCGGACTGGCAGTTGCGCTTCGACGACAGGCAGGCCGCGCCGGACGGGCAGTTGAACCCCGGCTATATCGAAGTCGCGTTCGCTCCCAGAGAGGAATGGCCGGACGGCGGAGCCGGTGGATGCGAACAGGCTGTGGGCTGCGCTTACACGGACTATGCGCGCAACGGGCGTATGACGGCCGGCCTCGCGCTGGTCGATCCCGGCCGGGTGACGAGCGAACGCAAGCGCGTCTTTGTACTTCTCCACGAACTGCTGCATACGCTCGGGCGCGGGCATGTCAGCCCGTCCGCCGTCCCGAATACCATCATGCACGCTGCCGGCGATCTGGGCGTCTCGGACTTCCTGATCCTCTCGGAACTCGACGAGGCGGCGCTTTTCGCTGTCCATGACCGCGTGATCGTCGGCACAGGACGCCTCGACGCCAACGACCTCGGCCCGTGGAGCGATGTCTCAACGCATGTCGTCGGGCGCCTGGGCTATGTGCCGGGCCGGCAGGAGGCGGTTGTGTTCGGCGCGGCGTGGCAGAACGGCAATGTCCGCCCATGGGCCGCCGCCCCGAACCCGACCGAACTGCCCCGAGGATTATCCGGCAGCGCCAGTTGGGCGGGCCGGATGATCGGCATGACGCCGGCGGCCGAGGCGGTGGCCGGCGGCATGGATATGACGATCCAGCTTGCGTCCCTGCAAGGCACGCTGGCGTTCACCGGCTTGGAGAAGTGGGCTGCACACACCGGTCCCGGAACGCTGGGCACTGGCGCGCAATGGGGCGACGGCGATCTCCATTACCGGATCGCGGCGGATCGAGAGGCGTTCTTTGAGACGGGCGGCGATGCCGGGGAAATTACGGGCGTGTTCTTCGGGAGCCGGCAGGAGAAGGTTGGCGGGACGCTACGGCGGACGGACCTTGCGGCCGGGTTTGCCGGCGCGCGGCAGTAGTCAGGCTTTCGCCCACCGCGTCGCCGCGCCCGCTTTGGCGATGTCGCGGCGGCGCTCTGGCGTCATGGCCTGCGCGCGGGCCGCGCCGCCCGCCTTCCCGCCCTTGGCCTTGTTCGGTTGCCGGGGCTTGTCGGTTGTGTCCTCGATCTCGCCGGTGGCGATGCGGGCGACATGGACGGCGTTGCCGATCACATCGGCCGGGCGCGTCTCTCCGCGCGGTCCTTTGGGCATGGGGTAGTCTCCTTCCAGACCTTCACCCTACCATAGGCGAAACGGCCCGACGAACAGTCATCAGATTTCAAACTGAGACACTACCGAATGCACCCTTGGCTTGCCAACCGCATGGAGGCGGGGTAAGCGGTGCGGGGGAGGCACCGGGATTTCAGCTTGACGGGGGCGTGAAGCTCCAGGGGAGGAGTTCGTCGATGCGGCTGTTGGGATGGCCGGCGGC
>JAJECZ010000290.1 GCA_022821735.1 Alphaproteobacteria bacterium
CGCACGCGCCGCGAAGTGCTTCAGGAGCTTCGCCCGCGTCAGCTTCAAATCAACGATCTCGCCCGTCTCCATATCCACCCAATACAGCTGAAACACTCGCTTCGCCGTATCCACGCCAACGACCGTTCTGTTAGTCTCCATCTCGGACCCTCCGGTTTGCCTGTGAAGAGCTGGCTCTTCCCTCTTGGCACTGTGATGCCGTCGGCCCGTGAGGGTCCACTTCAACCCTACCCTTCACCAACAGCTGCGAAAGCCAGGCGTCCATCCCATTTCCATGACATCCACGTGGAGAGGACAGTCCCGACGCCTCGCACGCGGGCGGGCGCGCGCGGGCGGGCGCGCATTATGCGCGGGCGGACGACGCTCCTCGGGCAACAGGGGCGTCCGGGACCGCGGACCCACAAGGAGGCTGCGATGCCTTGCGAACGACCGGAGCGGAGGCCGGACCATGACAAAACATGACATTTCCGACATGCCCCCGCGAAGGCGGGGGAGCCGGAACATGACAAAACATGACACTTCCTGACACTCTGCGACGGGTCCGGCCGGCCCTCCGGTTCCGGTCCGCGGACGGTGGTATAACGCCCGGCCTGCGATACCGGCCGGAAAGGGAGGAGCCCCATGCGCCCGACGGAACGCGAACAGGCGGATTTCGACCGCGACGGCGCGGTGCTGATGAAGGACGTCGTGCCGGACGGGTGGCTGGACGTGCTGGCCGACGCGGTCGAGCGCGACATCGCCGAGCCGGGGCCCTTCTTCAACGGCTACCGGCCGGATGCCGGGCGCTTCCACGGCAACCTCCGCATCTGGGAGACGCATGAAGGCTTCCGCGCCTTCTGCTGCGAGGGCCCGCTCCGGGAGGCGGCGGCGCGGTTCCTGGGCGCGAAGCGGCTCAACCTCTTCTACGACCAGCTGTTCGTGAAGGAGCCGGGCACGCCGCAGCCGACGCGCTGGCACAACGACCAGCCCTACTGGCCGGTGCGCGGCTGGCCGGTCATGTCCTTCTGGCTGCCGCTCGACCCCGTGACGCGCGAGAGCGGCGCGCTCTCCTTCGTCGCCGGCTCGCACCGCTGGGAGCGCTGGTTCCAGCCGGAGCCTTTCGCGAAGGGTGCCGCGGCCTACGAGCGCGGCGAGGGTTACGAGCCGATGCCGGACATCGACGCCGGCGGCTACGACATCCTCTCCTGGGACATGGAGCCGGGCGATGCGCTCGCCTTCCACGCCATGACCGTCCACGGCGCGGGCGGCAACCTCACCGCCGACACCCGCCGGCGCGGCTATGCGGTGCGCTATTGCGGCGAGGGCTGCACCTATTTCGCCGGCCCCGGCCCGAACAAGGACCTCCGCAACCCGGCGCTCGCCGACGGCGACCCGCTCGACAGCGGGCAATTCCCCGCCGTCTGGCCCTGACGCCTCGCGCGCGTACCCGTTGACCCGGCGCAATTTTCCTGCTTGGCTGGCGGATTGGCCGTAGACCGGCCACGGTCATGATCGCATGAGGAGGAGCGCGATGCCCGACGGTTTGTCAGGACAGGAGAGGTTCGAGAACGGGAGCGGCAGCGTCCTCAAGAACGTGGTCTGCACGAGCTGCGACGGGTTCTGCCCGGTCGCGGCCAAGGTCGAGGACGGGCGCGTGGTCAAGGTCACGACGCGCGACCACCCGATCCTCAAGGACGTGATCTGCATGAAGGGCGCCTATGCGCCGAAGCATTTCGCGCATCCCGACCGCATCCTCTATCCGCTGAAGCGCGTGGGCGCGCGCGGCGACGGCCAGTGGCAGCAGGTCACCTGGGACGAGGCGATGGATGACATCGCCGAGCGCCTCCAGGCGGTGATCGACCGCTACGGGCCGGAAGCCTTCGCGGTCGGCCAGAGCGGCGCCACCGGCCTGTCCGACCACGGCCTCTGCCGGCGCTTCATGAACCATGTCGGTTCGCCCAACTGGATCAGCGGCGTCGCCTATTGCGCCGGCAACACGGCGGCGGTGAACCGCTATGTCTACGGCTGGTTCCCGCGCGGCGACATCCTCCACTCCAAGTGCATCGTGCTGCTCGGCCACGACCCGCGCCGGCACAGCTGGACGATGGAATACAAGGCGATCCGCATGGCGCAGGCCGCGGGCGCCAAGCTCATCGTCGTCGATCCGCGCCGCAGCGGGAACGCCGAGCGCGCCGACATCTGGCTGCCGCTCCGGGCCGGCACCGACGCGGCCCTGCTGCTCGGCTGGCTCCGGGTCATCGTCGATGAGGAGCTCTACGACAAGGAGTTCGTGCGCGACTGGACGGTCGGCTTCGACAAGCTGGTCGAGCGCCTGCAGGAATACCCGGTCGAGCGCGTGGCCGAGATCACCGGCCTCACGGAGGAGCAGATCCGCGACTCGGCCCGCATGTATGCGACGGCCGCGCCCGCCTGCATCCCCTGGTCGCCGATCACCGACCAGCAGGTGTCCAGCACCTCGGCGATCCGCCTGCAGGCCATGCTGCGCGCGATCACCGGCAATGTCGATGTCAAGGGCGGCGACGTGTTCGTCGGGCCGAGCCCGGCCGTGCGCTCCGACTCCGAAATCGAGATGGAGCACCTGCTGTCCGAGGAGCAGAAGGCCAAGCAGCTCGGCGCGGACCGGCACCCGGTCTTCACCTTCCGCGGCATGAAGGCCTTCGAGGACGCCACCGAGCGCGTCTGGGGCCACCGCTACATCAATCTCGTCAACGGCTGCTACATGGCCAACCCGATGGCGGTGTTCAAGGCCATGGAGGACAGCGACCCCTACCCGGTCCGGGCCTTCTTCATGATGGCCAACAACGCGCTGATGGCCTACGCCAACGGCGATCGCGTGTACCGGGCGATGATGAAGCAGGACCTGCTGGTCTCCTTCGAGCACAACATGACGCCGAGCGCGCAGATCTCGGACTACATACTGCCGGGCGACTCCTGGCTGGAGCGGCCCTCCATGCAGGCCGGCATCAGCGACCAGGCGATGGAGCCGCCGGGCGAGTGCCGCAATGTCACATATTTCTGGCATATGCTCGCCAAGCGCATGGGGTTCGGAGACGCCTTCCCCTGGACGAACCAGGAGGACTTCATCAACTACCGGCTGGAGCCGGGCGGGGCGGTCTGGACGGACGTCGTCGCGTCCGGGCGTGCGCCCAACCTGCATCGCGGCCAGGCGCCCGATCCCGGGGAGAAGCAGTATCTCAAGACCGGCTTCGCCACGCCGTCCGGCAAGGTGGAGCTCTATTCAGAGGTGCTCGAAAATCTCGGCTTCGACCCGCTGCCCTACTACCGCGAGGCGGCGGAGCCCTGCGAGCGCTTCCCGATGGCGATGTTCATCGGCTGGCCCGAGGACGAGTATTTCCGCTCCGGCCACCGCCATATCCCGGAGCTGCGCCGGCGCGCGGCGGACCCGATGTACATGATCGCCCCGTCGGAGATGGAGCGGCTCGGCTTCGAGGAAGGCGCCTGGGCCCGGCTCGAGACCTCGACCGGCGCCATGGTGGCCCGCGTCTACGGGCGCTCCTCCATGCCGGCGGGCCTGGTGCGGGTGCCGCATGGCTGGTGGAAGCCGGAATCGCGGCCGGGGCTGGAGAACATGTCCGGCATGTGGGCCTTCAATGACGGGCAGGTGACGCCCGACGACGAGGAGGCGCTGATCGACCGCGAACAGGGCATCCCGCACATGAAGGGCATGCCGTGCTCGCTGGTCGCGCTGACGGCGGACGAGGTGGCGGCGCTCGAGGCCGAATTCGGCCCGACCAACGAGCTGCCGCGCGGCCCGGAAGGCAAGGTGCTGCAATCCAGCTCCAAGCCCGACGATTTCATGTTCGACGACGTCACCGGCGACGGCGTGGAGTTCGAGGCGGTGGCGCTCTCCATCTACGGCCGCACCTCGGCGATGTAACGAAAGACTGCGCCCCCTTCCCCGGTGTCAGGCCGGGCGAAGGGGGCGGCGGTTCCACCCGCAGCGGAAATGCTGTAGGGGACGGCGCATGTCTCTCCGGGGGGATGCGCCGTTGTCTTATGAGACGCTCAGGGCCGAGGTCGAGGACGGCCTGCTTACGCTCACGCTCGACCGGCCGGACCGGCTGAACGCCGTCAATGCGGCCATGATCGAGGAGTATCTGGCGGCGCTGGACGCGGCCGACCGCGACGACGGCGTGCGCGCGGTCATCGTCACGGGGGCGGGACGGGCGTTCTGCGCCGGGGCGGACCTCTCCGGTGGGCCGGGCACATTCGACCGTACCCCGCTTGAGCCGGGCGCTCGCCACCGCGACGGCGGCGGCCTCGTGGCGCTTCGCCTCTTCGACATGAAGAAGCCGGTGATCGCGGCGGTGAACGGCCCGGCGGTCGGCTTCGGCGCGACGCAGATCCTGCCGATGGATATCCGCCTCGCCTCCACGGAAGCGCGCTTCGGCTTCGTCTTCTCCCGGCGCGGCGTGGTGATGGAGGCGGCGTCCTCCTGGTTCCTGCCGCGCCTGGTCGGCATGCAGCAGGCGATGGAATGGGTCGCAACGGGCCGCGTCTTCTCCGCGGAGGAGGCGCTTGAAGGCGGGCTGGTGCGCTCGCTCCATGCGCCCGACGAGCTGCTGCCGGCGGCCCGCGCGCTCGGGCGCGAGATCGCGGACAGTGCCTCGCCCATGTCGGTCGCGCTCTGCCGGCAGATGATGTGGAAGATGCTGGGCGAAGACCACCCGATGGCCGCGCACCGGATCGATTCACTCGGCATGGCCCATACCGGCGCCTCGGCGGATGCGCGCGAGGGCGTCGCCTCCTTCCTGGAGAAGCGCCCGCCCGCCTTCGCGTCCACGCCCGGCGAGGCGATGCCGGCCTTCTATCCCTGGTGGGACGAGCCCCGCTTCGGCTGAGGCAACGGGTCCCGCCCCGAATCCCGCGCCGGAGACCGTCATGGCCCGCGACCTGCCGAACATCCTGCTGATCCAGGCCGACCAGCTGAAGCCCCAGATGCTGCCGGCATATGGCGGCCCGGCGGCGGCCCCGCATCTCGACAGGCTCTCGGGGGAAGGGGTGGTGTTCGAGAACGCCTATTGCAACTTCCCCCTCTGCGCGCCCTCGCGCTTCTCCATGCTGGCCGGGATGCTGCCGTCGCGGGTGCGGGCCTTCGACAACGCGGCGGAGTTCGCCGCCGCCACCCCCACCATGGCGCATTACCTGCGGCTCGCCGGCTACCGCACGGCGCTCGCCGGCAAGCAGCATTTCGTCGGGCCGGACATGCTGCACGGCTTCCACGAACGCCTCCTGCCGGAACTCTACCCGACGGATTTCCACTGGACGCCGGACTGGGACGAGACCCGCATGGAGTCGAACAACGATTCGAGCGGCGTCATCCGCTCCGGCATCTCGGAGCGCAGCATGCAGATGGACCATGACGAGGCGGTCCTGTCGCGGTCCGTGGCATGGTTGCGCGAGGCCGCGGGCCGGCGGGACCGGCAGCCCTTCTTCCTGGCGGTGTCGTTCACGCACCCGCACGAGCCCTATTTCGCCCGCCGCGAGCACTGGGAGCGTTACCGCCACGAGGACGTCCCGATGCCCGCGACCCCGCTCCCGCCCGAGCCGGAGCGCGACCTCCACAGCCGGCGCATGCTCGCCCATCACGGCCTGCTCGAAGGCGACATAACCGAGGCCCATGTGCGGACCGCCCGCCACGCCTATCTCGCCAATTGCTCCTGGCTCGACGACATGGTCGGGACGCTGCTGGAGGCGCTGGAGGCGGCGGGCTTCGCGAACGACACCGCGGTCCTGTTCACCTCGGACCAT
>JAJECZ010000373.1 GCA_022821735.1 Alphaproteobacteria bacterium
CCGCATGAGAGCCCGGCCGCGCGCCTGGCCGCCCCGCATCAGCGCCACCGTCTCGCGCTCCTCGCCCACGGTCCGGTCGGTCGCGAGCGACGCCTCCGCGCCGGGCAGGTCGACGGCGTGCAGCGTGCCGGCCTTCTCCAGCGCCGAGACTTGCCGCTCGGCGTCCGCGATCGCGACCGCGCCCGGCGCATGGGCGAGCGCGGCGGCGAAGAGATCGGTACGCGAGAACACCGCCTCGCGCTCGGAGAGATGCGCCATCGCCCAGGCCACGGCGCCGGCCGCGGGCGAGGCAGGCGTTGTATCGAGGGCGGCTTCGCGTTCAGGTGCGCGCCCATCCTCCCGCACGGGCAGCCGATCTTCCACCGGTGCATGCGTCGCGGCAGCGGTCCCGTCGCGCAGATCGCCAATGTCCGGCTGCCCGGATGCCTCCGGCTCCGGCGTCCTGCCCGCCACGGAGGCCGGGTCGCGCACCGAATCCCGTTCCGGCGAGGCTGATCTTTCCTCGGCCCCTGCGACCAGCGCGCCCGCATCCAGCCCCAGATCGGCGGCCTGGCGCTGCCACACGCCCCCGAGCTCGTCGCGGTCGATGTCGCGCTTCTTCGCCCGCGTCATCAGCGCGGCGCGCTCCGCGATGCGCGGATTGTCCCCGGAAGCGCCGAGCCCGCGCGCTTCCATCGCCGCCTCGATCTCGACGCGCCGGCTCGAGAACGCCTCGATTGCTTCCCTGGAAACCCCGGCGATCTCGAAGCGCCCGTCGGCATGGGTCTTCTCGATGCCGTAGCCGAGCCTGCCGAGGCCCGCCGCGAGCTCGTTGCGGTAGAGCATGCCGATCAGCTTCTGGTTCGCGTACAGCCCCTCGTTGGCCATCGAGCGCCACTTGCCGTCCTCTCCCTGCACCATGTTGGCAAGCACGGCATGGGTGTGGAGCTGGGGATCGAGGTTGCGCGAGGTGTCGTGCCGGAAGGTGGCGGCCACGATCTTCTGTCCGCCGACCCGCGCCATCTTTCCGGTCTCCGGGTCCTTCATGCGGGTTTCGGCGGCGTTCTTCTCGACCCAGGCCAGCGTCGCCGCCACGGCGCGGTCGTGGGCCTCGACCATGCGCCTGTCGCCGCCCACCAACGCGGCGATGGAGACCGACTTGGGCGCCGAGAAGGTGAGGTCGCGGCCGGGGCGGTGTTCGATGGTCCCGTCCTTGCCGCGCCGCCCGAGCCGCGTGTCGGAGCCGTCCGGCACGCGGCCTTCGAGCACCTGCCGGAAGGTATCGGCATCGACCGCGCCCTTCAGGCCGAGCTCTTCGGCGCCTTTGCCGGCCCAGGCGCTGGCATCGCGGTGTTCGGGATCGTCCTTCGCGTAATAGCCGTCGCGCTCGTAGTAGGACGCGCCCTGGGCCGCCGAGGAGAGAGCGCCGATCGACAGCATGTCAGCCCCAGTCGGAGCCGCGGGCGCCGGCGGCTGAAGGCTCCGCAGGACTTGCCTCTGCGGAATCGGCGTCCGGCGCCTTGACCTCGCTTTCCGGCGTCTTCGCTTCCGCCGTTTCACCCTTCGCATCCGGCTGTGGATCGCCAGCCTCTCCCGGCAGGGGAAACAGGGCCAGCTCGCCCTGCCAGGCCGCCGGCTCGGGCGGCAGGCCGGACGCGCCGGAATCGTCTGCGGGGTAGCGCTCCTCGGGGTCCGGCGGCTTCGGGATCGCGATTTCGCCGGTATCGCCGGAGGCGGCTCCTGTCGCGGACACCGTGCGATCCGCATCGCCGTCGGCTTCCGCCCCAACTTCCTTGCGCGGCACGAACCGCTCGGCAGCCTTCGGCCGGGCGACGTATTTCAGGCGGATCGAGGCGACCGGGAAGGGGCCGGGGAACTTCAGATACCCCTCCAGGTTGGCGAGCCGCATGATCTCGGACGGCAGCGCCAGCGCGCGCAATTCGCGGCGGGGCGTCAGGCTCACCCCGTCGCGGATGGTGTTGGCGCCGTAGGAGAACCCCTCCGACACCTCCTCGATCTCGCTGCGGCCCAGGCTGTCGGCCGACCACTGCGCGGTGTCCCGGTCGGGCGCGGCCAGCACGACGCGGGTGCCGCAGAGCCCCGAGACGGTCTCAGCGCCGTTCCTGCCGTAGAGGTCGCGCAGCGCCGAGGCGACCTGGACGCCGAGCACGAAGCAGCCGCCGAACTGGCGCGACTCGGCAAGGCCCGGCTGGAGGCTCGGCACCTGATGCAGGGTGGGGAGCTCGTCGAGGATCACCCAGATGCGCCGCCCGTCGTCCTGGGCGAGCGACAGCATGGCGTTGACCGCGATCTCCAGCCAGGTCGATATGAGCCCGCGCAGGGACGCGTGCTGGTCGCCTCTGGACGTCAGGAACAGGAACCCGCCGCGCTCCTCGTCGGAGATCCACTCCCGGATCGAGAACGGCTTGCCCTCGTCGGGCAGGAACTCCAGTGCGCCGAGATTGGCGGTGAGCATGGCGCGCACGCTGAGCGCAGTCTTGGGGTTCTCGGGATCGACGATGGACTGCGCCACAGTGCCTTCCATTGCCTGCGCGAGCGCCGTCAGGTCGGTCTTGAGGAGATGGTCGACCAGGACCTTGTTGTCCTTGACGCCCTTCTTGCGCAGCACCCCGGCGCCGTTGGAGAACAATTGCCTTGCCGCCGTCACCCAGAACGGGTCCACCGTGTCCTTCTGCTGGGGAATCAGCGCGGCCGCCATCATGTCGAAGTCGCGCGGGTTGCGCGCCTCGTAGAACGGCGACCAGCGCGGCGCGCGGGCGTCCAGCGGGTTCATCAGCACGTCGCGGTCCTTGTCGAAGAAGGACCGGGTGTAGCTTCCCATCTTGTCGTAGATCACGCAGCGCTCGCCCCGGGCGCGGATCTGCGAGACCAGGTCGGAGATCAGCACCGTCTTGCCCGAGCCCGTCGTGCCCGAGACGATGGTGTGCTGGGTCTCGGTGCGCTCCGGATACGGGATGCCGGCGATCGAGTAGGGGCGCAGCCGCCTGCCGCCCGGCAGCCTCGCGAGCGCGCGGTGGTGCGGCGGCTGGACCCGGCGGCGCAGCTCCCAGGCGGTGACCATTTCGGCGCCCCTTATGCGCTTCTGGCGCCCGAGCTGAGCGCCGCGGACCCAGAACGCGACGAGGAACAGGACGATCAGCCCCGCCCCGGACGCGGCCCCGAGCCCGGCGCTCGCGAACATCTCGTCCCTGATACGATCCCGCGCCTCTCTGGCCGGAACGGAGGCGGCGATGTCGCGGATGCGCAGAACACGGCGCGTGCCGTCCTCGAACCGGATTTCCTGGCCCGAGTCCGGGTCGTAGCCGAGCACCAGCTTGACCTCGGCCAGCGTCACCATGCCGGCGGCATACCATTCGGCGCCGGTGGTGCGCTGCCAGAGCGTCCAGGCCGGCACCGCGACGGTGGTGAAGGCCGCGAACAGCATGGCCGCCCGGAACAGCTGGCCCCACATGCGGATCGAGTGGAAGACGGTCTGGCCGCCCCTGAGCGTGCTGCCCCCGATGCCGCGCATGGCGATTTCTCCCTGTCCTTGCGTTCAGCGCCCCGTGGAGGCGGAGGGAAGCGGGGGCCGGGCGAAGGGCAACGGGCCGGAGGACGGCGCACCCCGGATGGCGCTCCGGGGCCGGCGGGATTCCAATTCGAACCGTTGCCGGTATGATCGGAGGACATGAACATGACGCGAACATCTCCCGCACCCCCGAGCGCCCACCGGCCGACGAGGGCCGAACGCGCCGTGGTCCTCGGCAGCTTCTCGGTCGCGGCGCTTGCCACGGCGCCCGCCTTCCTGCTCGGCGGCGACCTGGAGGTCGTGGCCGCGATGTGGCTGACGGCGGCCGTGTGGGCTTTCGTCGCGTCGCTGGCGCTGGCGCTCCGGCGCGGTTTCCGGGACGGCAACTGGAGCGCCTTCCGCCGCTCCCGGCTGCCCGACGACAACGACACGCTGGACTGGTCTCTGAAGAGCGGGGCCTATGCGTACATGGAGGTTGCCGAGGAGCACGAACGCCTGATGCGCGGGGACTGAAGCCTCCGCCGGGGTCACGGCGAGGACTCCCCCCAGCCCTTCTCGTCCTGCTGACGCCGGGGTGCTTCCGCGCCGCCGGGCGCGCCGTCGGGCACCGCGTTCTGCGCCGTGCCGAACAGTTTGCCCGCCAGCCAGTCGCCCACCACCGGCAGGTTCTCCGTGGCGTGCCGCTCGAACGGCTTGTTCGTCTCGACGGCAACGCCCGCCCGGCCCTCGGCGGTTTCCCGCCCGGTCACCGTCTGCCGCGCCTCGCGCGCCGTCCCCATCATGATCTGCTCGGTCTTCGTCTCGACACGCTCTTCCATCGCCCGCACCTCCGTTTCGCTCGGCCGCGGCGCGCCGGCCTCCCGCGCCCGGTCGCGCACCCCCGCCGACCAGCCCCCGTAGGCCGCGGCGGTCTCGGTCCTGTAGGCGCCGCGCAGCTCGCCGGCCGCGCCTTCGTATTCCGCCGCGCCGCCGACCGAGGCCGGGTCCGGTCCTGCCGGCGCCGGATACTTCTCGGCGATGAATGCGGCGGCGTATTCGCGGAGCTGTTCGGAATCCTCCGCGGTCTGCGGCGAGGCGATGCGCATGGCGCCCGCCGCGCCGAGGGCGCGGCCGTCGGTTCCCGGCTGTTCCGACAGCCAGGCGAAGAAGGGCTGGCCGAGCTCGCGCTCGATCGCCTGCGCGTCGGAGCGCACCTGGGCGGCCTGCTCGGACCAGCTCTCGGATTCCTGCCTCGCCAGCGAGGCCCGCTCCTGGAAGGAGCGCATGCGGGTGAGGTTGGCGCTGAGGCTCTCGTCGAGCCCCGCCATCTCGCTGTCCCCGGTGGAGGTCGAGTACCGCCGCGAGGCCTCCGAGACCTGTGACCACGTCTCCGTCACGCCGTGCTGGCGGTCGTATTCCTTCACGCGGTTCCAGGCGTCCGACTCGATGGTCTGGCCGCGCCACATCACCGAGCCATCGGCCTTCGCCTTCACGATGAAGTCCCAGCCGCCGCCGACGCTGGCCCGGCCGGTCAGCACCGCCGCCTGGTCCTTCGTGATCCCCGCGATCTCCGACAGTTTCTCGACATGCGAGTCCAGCACCTGCGCCTGGCTCGACTCGGTCTCGGTCACGCCGCGCGCATAAGCCTCGCCGGTGCTTACGTCATGGCTATAGCGCTCGATCATGGCGGTGGCGTCGGTGACGGCGGCATTCCTTGCCATCCCCGCTTCCGCCGACCAGTGGCGCGACAGGGTGCGTGCCTCCGCCGCCCGCGTCTCGTGGGAGGTCGCGAGCGACTCCGAAAGCCTTACCCCGGCGGCCGGGATGCGGCTGGTCGCGGCGCCTGCGTCGGCCACCACCGTCCCGTCTCCGGTCACGGTCATCGCCGCGCCCATCGGCGCGTAGCCGGTGTAGCGGTCGGTGTCGACATGGGCGGAGGTGCGGATCTGGCGGCCCTCCAGGGTCGCGAAACGGTGGGTGTCGTAGCCGGTGTTGGCGAGCGAGAGATTGCCGGTCGTTCCCTCGTGCGCCGCCGAGGACGCCGCATCCTGCCCAACCGCCAGCACGGACGTGGCCAGCACCGTTGCCTTGGAGAGCCCGTAGGCCAGCGCCGCCGCGAGGAACGGCACCGACATCGAGAGGTAGCCCGACATCACCGCGACGTCGGAGGCGACCGCCCGGATCCCGGCCTGGGCCACCAGCGAGA
>JAJECZ010000096.1 GCA_022821735.1 Alphaproteobacteria bacterium
TCAAGGAGGAGCTCGACAGGATCAACGTCATGTACCTGTTCCAGCAGCCGCTGGGCTCCTACTACATGACCGGCCCGGACCCGAACTGCGACACTGTCGAAGGGCTCAAGGGCAAGAAGATCCGCAGCTTCGGCGCCGACCTGCCGAAGATGCACGCCGCCATCGGCGCGGTCCCGGTCACGGTCCGGCCGACGGAAGTCTATGAGGCGCTGCAGCGCGGGACCATCGACTACTCGTTCCTGAACGCGGGCAATGTCGAGAGCCTCAGGCTCTACGAGCCCGGCAAATACAGCTGCGGCACCGCCATGACGATCGCCGGCCACCTGATCGTCATCGGCAAGGGAAGCTGGGACAAGCTGCCGGCCGACGTGCAGGAAATCTTCGCGGACCAGGCGAGGAAGAGCCAGCAGGAATATCTCGACTGGCTGGAGACCGGCACGGCCTCCTCCATCGCCAATATCGAGAAGGCGGGCGGCGTCTTCAAGGAGTTCCCGGCCTCCGAGCTCGCCAAGTGGGTGGCCGCCACGCCCGACCTGCTGAAAGGCTGGGAGGAAGCCATGGCCGAGCGCGGCATGGGCGACCAGGCGAAGGAAGTCCGCGCGGCCTGGCGCGAGTGGGCGAAGTAGCGTCCGCGCGCATCGGGCCGCCTCCAGGCGAGGCAAACGAAACCGCGGCTCCGGCAGATGCCGGGGCCGCGGTCGCGCTGCTTGAGGGCCTCGCCCTGCCAGGACGATGAACAGGCTGACCCATCTGCTCGAACCCGTCGCGCTGGGTATCCTCCTGGTCGGCGGGCTCGGCCTCATCATCTCGACATTTCTCGGCACCGCCGATGTCGTCGGCACGCAGATGTTCGGCGTGCCGGTGCCCGGCGCCACCGAGATCACCGAGAGCACGATGGTGCTCATCGTCTTCGGCGCGCTGACCTACACCCAGATCCGGCGCAGCCACATCCGGGTCGAACTGCTCTACATGCGGGCCGGTGCGCGCGGGCAGGCGGCGATGGACGTGTTCGCGAGCCTCATGGCGGTGCTGTTCTTCTCGCTGCTGCTCTGGCAGGCGACGAACGAGGCGCTGTTCAGCATCAAGATCGACGAGGCGACCTTCGGCCTGGTGCGCATGCCGCTCTGGCCAGCGCGAATCGTGCTGGCGGCCGGCACGGCGCTGCTCATCCTCCAGCTGCTGCTCGATCTGGTCGCCGACCTCGACCGCCTCATCAAGGGCGGCGAGGCGCTGTCGGTCGAGGAAATCATCGAACGCGACATCGGCGCGATCGAAACCATCCCGACGGACGCTGCGGCGATGGACACCGGGGACGGGGAGGACCGGTAGCCCGTGCTCGACCCCGCGACCGTCGGCGTGCTCGTCGCCATCGCGCTCGCAGCGATGCTGGGCGCCGGCGTGCATATCGGCGTGGCGCTCGGCCTCGCGGGCGTGTGGGGCACCCTGCTCGCCATCGGGCCGGACGCCGCCTGGGCGCAGCTTGCGACCATCCCGTTCAGCACCACGAACTCCTTCACGCTGGCGGTCATTCCGCTGTTCATCCTGATGGGCTCGCTGGCGACCCAGGCGGGCCTGACGACCGACCTCTACCGCGCGGCCTACAACTGGCTCGGCCGGCTGCCCGGCGGGCTCGCCATGGCGACGACGCTCGCCTCGGCCGCTTTCGGCGCCGCCAGCGGGTCCACCGTCGTCAACGCCGCCGTCTTCACCAAGATGGCGCTGCCGCAGATGACCTCCTTCGGCTACGACCGGCGCCTCAGCGCCGGCTGCATCGCCGCCTCGGGCACGCTCGCCTCGCTCATTCCGCCGAGCATCCTGATGGTCATCTACGCCATCCTGACGGAGCAGTCGGTGGCCTTGCTGCTCGTGGCCGGGCTGGTGCCGGGCCTGTTGTCCGCGGCCCTCTACATGGGCGGCATCTACGCCATCGCGAAGCGGTTCCCGAACCTCGCGCCGCCCTCGGAGATCCGGGTTTCCTGGGCCCGGCGCTGGCGCTCCCTCTACGGCGTGTGGGGCATCGCCTTCCTGTTCCTGCTGGTGATCGGCGGCATCTATACCGGCTTCTTCGTGCCGACCTATGCCGGCGCCATCGGCGCCTTCGGCGCCTTCCTGATCGTGGTCTTCAAGCGCCGCCTCAACGCGCGCACCGCCGTCGACACCTTCAAGGACGCCGGCATCACCACCTCGTCGATCTTCATCATCGTGATCGGCGGCATCATCTTCGCGCGCTATCTGACCTACACCGGCATCGTCAACGACATCACCGATGCGCTGCTGGCGCTGGAGCTCGGCAAATACACCTACCTGTTCGCGTTCGCGGCGATCTACCTCGTGCTCGGCATGCTGATCGACCCGATCGCGATCATGGTGATTACGCTTCCGGTCATGTATCCGATCCTCACCAAGGCCGGCTTCGACCCGATCTGGCTCGGGGTCATCGCCATCAAGCTCGCCGAGGTCTCGCTCATCACGCCGCCCGTCGGCCTCAACGTCTATGTCGTGCGCAGCGCCTCGCCCATTCCGCTGAAGCTGGAGGAGGTCTTCGCGGGCGTGATGCCGTTCCTCGCCATCGATGTCCTGACGCTGCTGCTGCTGATCGCGATTCCGGAGATCAGCCTCCTGCTGCCCTCGCTCATGCGGTGACGGCGCCCGCCGCGTCCAGCTGCGGGAACTCGGCCCTGAGCGCATCGAAGGCCGCGCGGACTTCCGTGCCGTCGCCCTTGCGCACCTCCGGGTCGAGCATGTCGAGAGCGTCGAAGATCCGGTGCTTGGCGTAGAAGCGCCAGTGGACGGGCAGCGCCGCCAGGCATTGGGTGAGCGCGTCGTAATTGGCGTCCGTCCAGACGGACTCGAAGGCCGCCCGCTCGGGGCCGACATCGTAGAAACCGTCCGCTTCCCCGCCGGCCCGGGCCGCGCGCAGCGCCTCCGTGGCGGGGCCGTCCACCGCGGCGTCGGCGATGACCACGCCGTAGGCCTCGCGCGCCTGCTCCGTCGAGACCCAGCCGCGCCGCCAGTCCAGCAGCACCGCGCCGGGCTCGCGCCGGAACGGGTCGCCCCAGCCGCCGGCGCCGCCGCAGGTGACATGGATGACGTCGCCGGGGCCGATGGTGAGGATGTCGGTGTTCTTCAGGTCCACCTCGCGGTTGGTCCCAGGATTCAGGATGAATTTCGACGGGCCGCCCGGGCGGCCGCCCTCGATGCCCCAGCCCGTGAAGATCGTCCGGTCCCGGTTGCGCGCGGTGACGCGGGTGTTCGGTGAGAACGCCTGGAACACCAGCTCCGTGCCGAGCCCGCCGCGGTGCAGGCCGGGCCCGGCCGAGTCGCGCGCAAGGCCGAAGCGCAGCACCTTGATGCCGGCCTCCGCCTCGTTCACCTCGGTCGGCGTGTTCTTCATGAAGCCCTGATTGGCGCCCGAGCCGTCCTGGCCGTCCTCCATCGCGCGCCCGCCGCCGCCGCCGCTCATCGGGCTGATCGCCGCCATGATCCGCCGGCCCGTGCGGTTGTCGATGGTGTTGACGTTCATGATCGGCCCGCCGGAACCGGGAGCGCCCGCCATGCGGCCCGGGGCCGCCTGGGCGAAGGCACCGAAAGTAAGCCCGTGCAGGCGGTAGCAGCTGAGCGTGCGCATGCCGACCGCCGCCGGGAACTCCGGATTGACCATGGTGCCGGACGGCAGGATGCAGCGGCAGACGCGCGCGATGCCGGAGTTCAGGTAAAGCGACGGGTCCAGCGAGTAGAGCACATAGGTCATGCCGACCAGCAGCAGCACGTGGCGTTCGTCGCCGCCGGTCGGCATGTTGAGCGAGGATTCGAGCTGCGGGTCGGACCCGGTGAAGTCGAATATCAGCTCCTCGTCGCGAATGACCACCGTCAGCTTCATGCGGCAGGGCCGCCCGTCCACCGAGTCCTCGTCCATATAGTCCGCAAACGGGTAGCTGCCGTTCGGCAGGGTGCGGACGATGGCACGGGCCTGGGCCTCGGCATAGTCCAGCAGGTCCGCCACGCCCTCGCGGAAGGTGTCCGCGCCGAAGCGGGCGATCATCTCGTGGACCTTGCGCTCGCCGGTGTTGCAGGCGGCGATCTGGGCCTTCAGGTCGCCCCAGTTCTGGTCCGGCGCGCGGACATTGGCGAGGAAGATGTCGAGCACCTGGCGGTTGAGTTCGCCCTCTTCGAGAATCTTTACGGGCGGGATGCGCACGCCCTCCTGGTGGATTTCCGAAAGTGTGCGGGAAAGCGAGGCCGGCACCGCGCCGCCGACGTCGGTGTTGTGGATGTGCCCGACGGAAAAAGCCACGATCTCCCCCTCGTGGAACACGGGCTTCCAGATGTGCATGTCCGGCGAATGGGTGGAAACGAAGCCCGAATAGGGGTCGTTCGTCATGGCGATGTCGCCCGGCCGGTAGTCGTCGATCATGGCGATGGCGCGCCCGTAATTCAGGCCGACGAACCAGGTGGCGCCGAGTTCCGTGGGCGTCGCGAAGGTCTCCCCGTCGGGTGTGGTGAGGCCGGTGGTGAAGTCCTCGGTCTCCTTGACGAAGGTCGAATGCGCCGTGCGGTAGAGCGTGTAGGCCATGCTCTCCGCCGCCGCGCGGGTGTGGTTCTTCAGGATTTCCAGCGTGACCTTGTCGATGGGCATTCAGCCCTCCCTCGTCAGGATCAGGTTGCCCCGGAGATCGACTTCGGCCGAGAACCCCGGAGGAACGACGGTGGTGCAGTCGTCCTGCGAGACGATTGCGGGCCCGGTGAAATGCCGGCCGGGCAAGAGATCGGCCCGGTCGAAAAGCGCCGCATCGCGTTCGGCGCCGTCCAGGAAGACCGCCGCACGGCCCTTGGCCGTGACCGGCCCCGGCGTGCCGGCAGCCTCCGCCAGGGCCGGCTTCGGCACGGCGCCGCTGACCGTCAGCCTGAGATTGACCGCCTGCACCGGCGCCTGCGCGTCGGCATGGTCGTAAACGCGGGCATGTTCGCCGTGGAACGCATCGGCCAGCGCCGCCGCCCGGCCCGCCCGGATATCCGCCCGGTCGACTAGCGTTTCGATTTCGTAGGACTGCCCCAGATAGCGCATGTCGGCCGACCAGGTGAGGCGCGCTTCGCCCCGGAAGCCCTGCTCGCCGCGAAGCCAGGCGAGCGCCTGCGCCTCCAGTTCGCCGGCATGCCCCTCCATAACGGCGAGGCCTTCCGCGTCGAGATCGACGAAGGCCGTGCGGATGAAGTCGTTGCGGATATCGGCGATCAGGCCGCCATAGGCGGACAGCACGCCGGGCGTCGGCGGCACGATCACCTGCGACATGCCCAGTTCGCGCGCAAGAAAGCAGCCCAGCATCGGCCCGGCTCCGCCAAACGCCAGCAGCGAGAAGGAGCGCGGGTCCGCGCCCCGGCGCGACATCAGCTTCGCGACCTCCAGATACATGCCGGAGACCGCGACCCGGACAATGCTCTCGGCCGCCTCGGAGAGCCCGAGCGAAAGGCGCTCCGCAATCCCGCCGACCGCGCGCTTGGCCGCCGACCGGTCCAGCCTGACGGCCCCGTAGCCGAGCGCGCCCGCCCCGATAAGCCCCATCGCCACGAAGGCGTCGGTGACTGTCGGGCGGTCGCCGCCCTTGCCGTAGCAGGCGGGACCCGGCGACGACCCGGCGCTTTCCGGACCGACCTTGAGCACACCGAAATCGTCCACCCGGGCGATGGAGCCGCCGCCCGCGCCGATGGAAGTCACGGAGACCGTCGGCACATAGATCGGGAACTCGCCCACCAGCTCGCCCGTGCCGAAGGCGGGCTTGCCCTCCTGGATGACGGCGACATCCGCGGAGGTGCCCCCGACATCGAAGCTCAACACGTCCGCGGCCCCGATGCGC
>JAJECZ010000293.1 GCA_022821735.1 Alphaproteobacteria bacterium
AGCGGCGTGTCGAGATGCACGCCCACCTGGTCCGGCAGGTAGAGTCCGAAGGCGAAGTTCGGGAACAGGGTGAGGAAACGCGAGTCCTCGGACAGCACATCTTTCCTTCTCGCCTCGCGGGAGACATCGACGGCGCAGCCGAGGCAACCGGGTTCGTTGACGGTGTAATGGTCCGTGAGAGGCTGGTCGGTAGTGCGGGAATGCACGAACTGCACATGATAGGGCTCGATGAAATTCTCCATCAGCAGCTTCCAGTTCGCCCCCACTTCCCCGAGGTCGATGGTGGCAAGGTGCTCCATCCGGGAAAGGTCCAGCCCATCGAGCCGGTTTCGGAGCGGGGCGGTGAATTCCTCGAACGGCGGCGCACTGCCGTCCAGGTTCAGGAAAATCCAGTCGTGCCAGACCGCGGAGCGCACCGGGACCAGCCCGTGCTGCGAGCGGTCGAAGCCGGGCGGCGCGGCGCGCGGCTCGCGCCCGCCGAAATAGGGAGCGGCGCGAAGCGCCCCGTCGAGGCCGTAGGTCCAGGAATGGTAGGGACAGCGGATCGCCCGCCCGACATTGCCGGGCTCGTCCACGAGCTTGAGGCACCGGTGGCGGCAGACATTGTGGAACGCCCTGATTGCCCCGTCCGCGCCATGCACCAGAAGGACAGGCCTGCCGGCGACGGTGACGGGAGACGTGTCGCCGGGCCGGGCCAGTTCATGCGCGAAGCCCGCAAACACCCACGAGCGCGAGAAAATCCGTTCGTTCTCAAGCGCGAAGAACGCCTCGCTCGTATAGGCCGAGGCAGGCAGCCCGCGCGCCACGGGAGCGGGCGCCTCGAAATCGGCAAGCGTCTGCGCTCCGATGACGCTCTGCAGGGACAATTCCACGGCGGTCCCCCGGCTGCGTGAGAACGGGGGCGACGATTACCCGGACGGGGCGGCGGAATTTGCCCGCGGCCGACCGAAGAGTTGCCGAATTCCGACGCGGGCGCCGGAGCCTTGGCTTCGGTGATCGCACGGGTATATAAGCGAGGCGAAGGAGCACAACAGCGCCACGAGGAGGCGATGGCCGCCCTCAAGGCGTTGATCGAGAGGACCGCGCCTCCGCGTCCGGCCTCGGCCGCCGAATAGCGCAGAACTCGCTCAGGCGGAGGTGGGACGCGCCTTCATGCGCTCGAACCAGGCGGTCACGTTCCCGTTCTCGGGCGCAATGTCCTGGCCGACCGTCTTGCCGAAGGCGAGGAAGCAGTAGAGCAGGATGTCGGCGAGGCTGATGCGGTCGCCGCAGAGGAACTGCCTGCCGTCCATCAGCCCGTCCAGCCAGGCGATCTTGTCCTGGGCGATGGCCTTCAGGCCGTCGGACGCCTCCGGCAGGCAGCGCATCCGGCTCTGGAACATTCTCAGTCCTTCGCCGTAGCGGAAGCCGCTGGTGAGCGGCTCGCAGATATTGAGATCGACCCGGCGGGTCCACATGCGGGTCTCGGCGCGCTCCTCCGGCGTCGAGCCGATCAGCGGCGAGCCGCCCTGCCGGTCCGCCAGATATTCGCAGATCGCGGTGATCTCGGCGATATGGCTGCCGTCGTCGAGCTCCAGGCAGGGGCTCTGGCCGGAAGGGTTCTTCGAGAGATACTCGTCTTCCCGGTTGATGCCCTTGAGGATATCGACCTTCTCCTCGGGCAGTTCGATACCAGCCTCGGCCATGAACATGCGCACGACATGCGGGTTCGGCCCGATGGATGTGTAGAGCTTCATGGGAGAACGTCCTTCCTTGCCAGGTTTGCGTCGTTCAGACGTGGATCGGGCGGCCGTCCACGGCGAGCGCCGCTTCCTTGACCGCCTCGTTGAGGGTCGGGTGGGCGTGGCAGGTCCGCGCGATGTCCTCAGCCGAGGCGCCGAACTCCATCGCCAGCGCCGCCTCGGCGATCATCGTGCCCGCATCCGCGCCAAGAATGTGGACGCCGAGCACCCGGTCGGTGCGCCTGTCGGCCAGAATCTTGACGAAACCCTCGGTCTCGCCGCTGCAGCGGGCCCGGCTGTTGGCCTGGAACGGGAAGCGCCCGACGGCGTAGTCGATGCCTGCCTCCTTCAGCGCTTCCTCCGTCCGGCCCACGGCCGCCGCCTCCGGCCATGTATAGACCACGCCCGGAATGGCGTCGTAGTCGATATGGCCGGACTGGCCGGCGATGATCTCGGCGCACACCGCCCCTTCGTCCTCGGCCTTGTGCGCCAGCATCGGCCCGCGCACGACATCGCCGATGGCATAGACGCCTGCCGCGCTCGTGCGGAAATGCCCGTCGATCCCGATCCGGCCCTGGGCGTCCGTCTCGATGCCGACGCTCTCGAGCCCGAGGCCCTCCGTATAGGGCCGCCGCCCGACCGCGACCAGGACGGCGTCCGCCTCGACGGTCGAGGCCTCGCCCGAGGCCATGTTCTCGACCGAAAGCGCGACGCCCTTCCTGCCGGTTTTCACGCCCGTCACCTTGTGGCCCAGCATGAAGGCGAAGCCCTTCCTCTTCAGGATGCGGTGCATCCCCTTGGCAACGTCGCCGTCCATGTTGGGAAGGATGCGGTCCAGGAACTCGATCACCGTCACCTTCGCGCCGAGCCGGCTCCAGACGACCGCCATTTCCAGGCCGATATAGCCGCCGCCGATGACGGCGAGGCGCTCCGGCACCGCCTCCAGCGCGAGCGCGCCGGTGGAGGAGAGGATGCGCTTCTCGTCGATCCCGATGCCCGGCAGGCCCGCCGGCTCGGAGCCGGTGGCGACGATTATGTTTCGGGCTTCCAGCACGCGGGGCTCCCCGTCTTCGGGAGTAACCTCGACGCGGCCCGGCCCGGCGATACGGCCGGTGCCCGCGACATGCTCCACCTTGTGCTTGCGGAACAGGAAGCCGATGCCTTTCGTAAGGTCGCGCACCACCTTGTCCTTGCCTGCCATCATCGCCGCCAGATCGACCTCGACGCCGCCGGGGGCGAGGATACCGCGCTTCGCGAAGCCGTCGCGCGCCTGCTCGAACAGGTGCGTGCTGTGCAGCAGTTCCTTCGAGGGAATGCAGCCGACATTCAGGCACGTGCCGCCGAGCGTCGCCCGCTTCTCGACGCAGGCGGTGCGCATGCCGAGCTGCGCCGCCCGGATCGCCGCCACATAGCCGCCCGGCCCGCCGCCGATGACGACGGTATCAAAGCTGTCGGTCATGGAGTTCCCCGTTCCTCAGACGTCGAGCAGCAGGCGCTCGGGATTCTCGATCGCTTCCTTGACGCGCACCAGGAAGGTGACGGACTCCGACCCGTCGATGATCCGGTGGTCGTAGGAGAGCGCCAGATACATCATCGGCCGGATCTCCACCTTGCCGTCCACGGCCACCGGGCGGTCCTCGATCTTGTGCATGCCGAGAATGCCGGACTGCGGCGGGTTGAGGATCGGCGCCGACATGAGCGAGCCGTAAACCCCGCCGTTCGAGATCGTGAAGGTGCCGCCGGTGAGGTCGTCCATCGAGAGCTTGCCGTCCCGCGCCCTTGCGCCGAGATCGGCGATGCTGCGCTCGACCTCGGCGAAGCTCATGGCGTCGGCGTCCTTCAGCACCGGCACCACCAGGCCCTGCGCCGTGCCGACGGCCACGCCGATGTCGTAGTGGTTCTTGTAGATGACGTCGCCGCCGTCGATCTCGGCATTGACCGCGGGGATTTCCTTGAGCGCGCCGATGCAGGCCTTGACGAAGAAGGACATGAAGCCGAGCCGCACGCCGTGGCGCGTCTCGAACGCCTCGCGGTAGCGCCGGCGGAGCGCCACCACGCCGCTCATGTCCGCCTCGTTGAAGGTGGTGAGCATGGCGGCGGTGTTCTGCGCGTCCTTCAGCCGCTCGGCGATGCGCCGGCGCAGGCGCGACATCCGCACCCGCTCCTCGCGCGGATGGTCCGGGCGCGGCGGTCTCGGGGCTGCAGGCGGCGGAGGTGAAGCGGCAGGGGCCGGCGCGGCGGCGGCCTCGAGATGGGCGAGCACGTCGGCCTTGGTGATCCGCCCGTCCTTGCCGGTGCCGGCGACCGCCTCGGGCGCAAGCGCGTTGTCCGCCAGCAGCTTGCGCGCCGCCGGCGAGAGCGGCGGAGCATCGGCGGCAGCCGGGGCCGGCTCCTTTGCCCGCGGCGCGGGAGCCGCCTTCGCAGGCGCGGCGCCGGCCGCCATGCGGCCCAGCACAGCGCCGACCTCCACTTCCTCGCCCTCGCCGGCCAGGATCTCTTCCAGCACGCCGCTCCGGGGCGCCGGCACCTCGACCGTGACCTTGTCGGTTTCGAGTTCGACCAGCGGCTCGTCGGCCTCGACCGCGTCGCCCGGCGCCTTCATCCAGCGGGCGACCGTCGCCTCGCTGATGCTCTCGCCGAGCTGCGGCACCTGGATCTCGATGGCCATAGCCTTGCCTCTCCTGTCAGCCCGCGGCAAGCGCCTCGGAGACCAGCGCCTTCTGCTCGAAATTATGCCGTGTCAGCAGCCCGGTCGCCGGCGACGCCGCTGCCGGCCTGCCGACGTAACGGGGCCGGCGCGCGCTCGCGCCCATATTCTCCAGCACCGCCTCGATGCGCCGGTCCACGAAGGTCCAGGCCCCCATGTTTTCCGGCTCTTCCTGGCACCAGACGATCTCGGCTTTCGGGTAGCGGGCGAGCTCCTCGGCGAGCGTGCCCTCGGGGAAGGGATAGAGCTGCTCGACGCGCAGCAGCGCCACATCGCGAACACCCTCCTCCCGACGGTGCTGCAGCAGGTCGTAATAGACCTTGCCGGAGCAGAGCACGACACGGCGGACCGCCTCGCCTTCGGTGATCTCGTCGACTTCCGGATTGACCCGGTGGAAAGAGGAGCCGTCGGCAAGCTCGTCGAGCCCTGACACGCAGAGCCGGTGCCGCAGGAGCGATTTCGGCGTCATCACGATCAGCGGCTTGCGGAACTCCCGCCTCACCTGCCGGCGCAGCGCGTGGAAGTAGTTGGCCGGCGTGGTCGGGTAGATGACCTGCATGTTGTCTTCCGCGCAAAGCTGGAGATAGCGCTCCAGCCGCGCCGAGGAATGCTCCGGCCCCTGGCCCTCGTAGCCGTGCGGCAACAGCATGACCAGGCCGGACATGCGCAGCCATTTCGACTCGCCGGAGGAGATGAACTGGTCCATCACCACCTGCGCGCCGTTGGCGAAATCGCCGAATTGCGCCTCCCACATCACCAGCGCATGCGGTTCGCTCTGCGAATAACCGTATTCGAATCCGAGCACCGACGCCTCGGCCAGCGGGCTGTCGATGACCTCGACCCGGCCCTGCTCGGGACCGATATGCTGGAGCGGCGTGTATTTGCTCTCGTCCACCTGGTCGCGCAGCACGGCATGGCGCTGCGAGAAGGTGCCGCGTCCGCAGTCCTGCCCGGAGAGGCGCACCGGAATCCCTTCCTCGGCGAGCGTGCCGAAGGCCAGCGCCTCCGCCGTCGCCCAGTCGAGCCCTTCGCCGGTCTCGAAGACTTTCGCCCTCTGCCGGAACTGGCGCGCGATCTTGGGGTTGAGGTTGAAGCCCTCCGGCACTGTCGTCAGGCGGCTGCCGACCGCTTGCAACCGGTCGAGGGGCACTGCGGTCGAACCGCGCCGGTCCCCTTCGCTCGCCACCTCGATGCCGCTCCACGCCCCTTCCAGCCAGTCCGCCTTGTTGGGCTTGTAGCTGTTCGCGGCCTCGAAATCGCGGTCCAGCTTGGCGCGGAAGTCCTCGACAATGCCGTCTGCCTCCTCCTCGGTCAGGAGGCCCTCGGCGACCAGCTGGTCGGCATAGACGGCGCGCGTGGTCGCGTGCTTGTCGATGGCGTCATACATGATCGGCTGGGTGAAGGCCGGCTCGTCCGCCTCGTTGTGCCCCTGGCGGCGATAGCAATACATGTCGATGACGACATCGCGCTTGAAGCGGAAGCGGAACTCGGTGGCGATCCGCGCCACATGCACCACCGCCTCGGGGTCGTCGCCGTTTACATGGAAGACGGGCGCCTGGACGATCTGCGCCATGCCGGAGCAATAGGGGCTGGAGCGCGAGTCCGTCGGCGAGGTGGTGAAACCGATCTGGTTGTTGATGACCACATGGATGGTGCCGCCGACCTTGTAGCCCTTGAGCTCGGAGAGCTCGAAGGTCTCCGCCACGAGGCCCTGCCCGATGAATGCGGCGTCGCCATGCAGCAGGATCGGCATGACCTTGTCGCGCTCATCGTCGCCGCGCTGCTCCTGCTTGGCCCGCGCGCGCCCGATGACGACCGGGTTGACGACCTCCAGATGGCTGGGATTGGGGCAAAGCGAGAGATGGATGACATTGCCGTCGAACTCGCGGTCCGACGATGTGCCGAGATGGTATTTCACATCGCCCGAGCCCTGCACGTCCTCGGGGTTCGCGGGCTGGCCCTGGAACTCGGAGAAGATCGCCTGGAACGGCTTGCCCATGAAGTTGGCGAGCACGTTCAGCCGCCCGCGGTGGGCCATGCCGATCACCGCCTCTTCCAGCCCCATCTCTCCGCCGCGCTTGATGATCTGCTCCAGCGCCGGGATCAGCGCCTCGCCGCCTTCCAGCCCGAAGCGCTTGGTGCCGATATATTTGCGGTCGAGGAAATGCTCGAAGACCTCGGCCTCCGTCAGCCGTTCCAGGATGGCGCGGCGGCCGCGCTCGGTGAATTGGGTGCGGTTCAGCGGCTGCTCGATGCGCTTCTGGATCCAGGCCTTCTGGTCCGGATCCTGGATGTGCATGAACTCCACCCCGATGCTCGAACTGTATATGTCATGCAGCGCCGCCTCGATTTCGCGCATGGTGGCGCGCTCGCGGCCGAGCACGCCGTCGATGAAGATCGGGCGGTCCCAGTCGTCCTCGCGGAAGCCGTAGGTTGTCGGGTCGAGCTCGGGGTGGTGTTCCGGTTCGTGCAGGCCGAGCGGATCGAGCCTCGCGTAGAGATGGCCGCGCACCCGGTAGGCGCGGATGAGCATCAGGGCACGAATCGAATCGTGCGTCGCCTGCCGCCCGCCCTCGCCGGGTTCCTCGACGGCTCCGTTGCCCGCGGGCGCCGTGTCGTGGCCGTTACCGATCACCTGCGGGCGCATCCGGCCCCAGGCGGCCGGCGCGGGGGCCCGGTCCGCGCGTCCGTTCGATTTCAGCTCGGCGAAGAAGCCCGCCCAGCTTTCGTCCACCGAACCCGGGTCGCGCAGATATTGCTCGTAGAGTTCCGCGATGAAGACGGCATTGCCGCCATGCAGGAAATCATCCGCCTCGGAAGATACCGCCATTGCCAGTTACCTCCTTCCGCCTCCTCGCCGGCGCGTCAGCGGCCAAGGGCCTCGAGCATGGTCTCGCCCAGCGCAGCGGGCGAGCGGCTCACCAGAATACCGGCCCCGGTGAACGCGTCGATCTTGTTCTCCGCCGTGCCCTTGCCGCCGGACACGATAGCCCCGGCATGGCCCATGCGCTTGCCGGGAGGCGCCGACGCCCCGGCGATGAAGCCCACGGCCGGCTTGCGCTCCGGCAGGCCGGCGTAAAACGCGGCTGCGTCTTCCTCCGCGCTGCCGCCTATCTCCCCGATGATGACGATGCCCTCCGTTTCCGGGTCGTCATGGAAGAGCCTCAGGCAATCGATGAAGTCGGTGCCGTTCACCGGGTCGCCGCCGATGCCGATGCAGGTGGACTGGCCGAGGCCGGCGGCGGTGGTCTGGGCGACGGCCTCATAGGTCAGCGTGCCGGAACGGGAGACGATGCCGATCCGCCCGCGCCGGTGGATATGGCCGGGCATGATGCCGATCTTGCACGCGTCGGGCGTGATGGCGCCCGGGCAATTGGGCCCGATCAGCCGCGAGCCTGAGCCCGCAAGGGTCCGCTTGACGCGCACCATGTCGAGCACCGGCACGCCTTCGGTGATGCAGACGATGAGCGGAATCTCCGCGGCCGCCGCCTCCAGCATCGCGTCGGCCGCGAAGGGCGGCGGCACGTAGATGACCGTCGCATCGGCCCCGGTTTCCCCCTTTGCGTCGGCCACGGTTTCGAACACCGGCAGGCCGAGATGGCGGCGGCCGCCCTTGCCCGGCGCCACCCCGCCGACCATCCGCGTGCCGTAGTCGATCGCCTGCTTCGAATGGAAAGTGCCCTGCTTGCCGGTGATTCCCTGGCAGATAACGCGGGTGTTCTCGTCCACCAGAACCGCCATGGCCTCAGCCCTCCCCGACGGCAGCGACGACCTTCGCCGCCGCCTCGCCGAGGTCGTCCGCGGCGGTTATGGGCAGCCCGGACCGCGCGAGGATGCGCTTGCCCTGCTCCACATTCGTGCCTTCCAGGCGCACCACCAGCGGCACATCGAGGCTGACTTCGTGCGCAGCCTCCACAACGCCCGCCGCAATCACGTCGCACTGCATGATGCCGCCGAAGATATTGACCAGAATCGCCTCTACATTGGGATCGGACAGGATGATCTTGAAGGCGCTGACGACGCGCTCCTTGTCGGCGCCGCCGCCGACATCGAGGAAGTTGGCGGGCTCCGCGCCCTGCAGCTTGATAATGTCCATCGTCGCCATGGCGAGTCCGGCACCGTTCACCATGCAGCCGATATTGCCGTCGAGCTTGACATAGCTGAAGCCGAGCGCCTCCGCCTGCCGCTCCACCGGCGTCTCTTCGTCCTCGTCGCGCAGCTCGTCCACACCGGGCTGGCGGAAAAGCGCATTGTCATCGAAGCTCATCTTCGCATCGAGCGCGAGCAGCGCGCCGCTCCCGGTCACGACGAGCGGATTGATCTCGATGAGCCCGGCGTCGAGTTCGGTGAACGTCCTGTAGAGATTGGCGAGCAGCCCGGCCGCCCCGCGGACCTCCGCCGCCCCGAGCCCGAAGGCCGATGCAAGGCGGCGGCCGTGATGCGCCTGCACGCCCGTCGCCGGGTCGATCGAAAAGGTGACGATCTTCTCCGGCGTCGCCTCGGCCACCTCCTCGATATTCATCCCGCCTTCGGTGGATGCGACGACGGTAACGCGTCCGAGGGTCCGGTCCACGAGCATGGAAAGGTAAAGCTCGCGGGCAATGTCGCAGCCTTCCTCCACATAGATGCGCTTGACCGTCTGCCCGTCCGGCCCGGTCTGGTGGGTCACGAGCGTTCGGCCCAGCAGGCCGGCCGCCGCGTCGCGCACCTCGGGTACCGAGCGCACCACCTTGACACCGCCGGCCTTGCCGCGCCCGCCGGCATGGATCTGCGCCTTGACGACCCAGACCGGCCCGCCGAGCTTCTCCGCGCCCTCGGCGGCCTCATCCACCGTGTAGGCCACATGGCCGCGCGGCACCGGCACCTCGAAGCGCGCCAGCACACCCTTCGCCTGGTATTCGTGAATATTCATCCGACGCTGCGCCGCGTGCGCGCCAATGCCATGCGACCCGCTCCGTCTTCTCTCTTTTGCCGCCGGGGCGGCGAGGCGATTGCCCGGATCGGGGAAACCGGCCCCATCGTTCGCGCTAGTCCGCCGCCTGGGCGCGCATTCGCTCCGCGACTTCGACCAGCTCCCGCACCGCCGCCACGGACCGGTCGAAGGCGGCCCGGTCGGCATCCGAAAGGCGTATTTCGACGATGCGCTCGACGCCGCCCGCGCCGATAACCGCCGGCACGCCCACATACAGGCCGTTCACGCCGTATTCGCCGTCGAGCCAGGCAGCGCAGGGCAGCACGCGCTTCTTGTCCTTGAGATAACTCTCGGCCATCTGTATCGCCGCCGATGCGGGGGCATAGAACGCCGAGCCGGTCTTGAGCAGATTGACGATCTCCGCGCCGCCATCGCGGGTGCGCTGCACGATGTCAGCGACCCGTTGCTCGGTCGTCCAGCCCATCTCGACAAGGTCGGGCACCGGGATGCCGGCGACCGCGGAATAGTTGACCAGCGGCACCATGCTGTCCCCGTGCCCGCCGAGCACGAAAGCCGTCACATCCTCGACCGAGACCTGGAACTCCTCCGCCAGGAAGTAACGGAAGCGCGCGGTGTCCAGAACGCCCGCCATGCCGACGACCTTGTTGGGCGCAAATCCGGTCACGCCCTGCAATACCGCCACCATCGCATCGAGCGGGTTGGTAATGCAGATCACGAAAGCGTCCGGGCAGTTGCGTTTCAGGCCGTCGCCGACCGCGCCCATGACCTTCGTGTTGATCCCGACCAGGTCGTCCCGGCTCATGCCGGGCTTGCGCGGCACGCCGGCGGTGACGATGACGACATCGCAGCCTTCGAGCGCCTCATAGCTGCTGGTGCCGGAAATCCGGGCGTCGAAGCCCTCTATCGGCGAACCCTGGACAAGGTCGAGCGCCTTGCCGCCAGGCATGCCCTCGACGATGTCGAACAGCACGACATCGCCCAATTCCTTGAGGCCGGCCAGATGGGCGAGCGTGCCCCCGATATTGCCCGCGCCGACCAGCCCGATCCTGTTACGCGCCATCCAAATCACCCCAATCGCCGCGACGCCGCTGCGGCCCGCAACCTAATGGCTTTCATCCTCTGCGACAAGCGGCTCGCCCGCGGTGGCATCGCCCGACCAGGGGTCCATTTCATAGGCCGCAGGCGAGGTGCGCGGCAGCACGATGAAGGCGCCCTTCTCGGCCTCGTCCGCGTCCGCCCGCCGGGTCCGCCGATAGAGGGCGAACGCGCCGAGCCCCGCCGCTGCGCAGGCCACGCTGTCAAACAGCGCGCCTGGTCCGGCGAGGTCCATGGCAAGCGCTGCAACCGGCGGCCCGACCACCGCGCCCGCGCCGAAGGCGATAAGCAGCCCGGCCGCCGCCGGTACGCTGTCTTCCGGCGGAAGACGGTCGTTGGTGTGCGCGGCCGCGAGCGGATAGACCGAGAAGATCAGGCCGCCGAACACCGCACCGAAAACCATCAGCATTTCGAGCGAATTATCACCCAGGGCCCGGAAGACGAGCGCAGCCGCGAGCGACGCGAAGCAGACTCCGGCCATCACCAGCCGCCGCTCGATGCGGTCCGAAAGCCGGCCCAGCGGGAACGAGAGCGCGAAGCCGCCGCCGATCAGGGCGAGCCACAGCGCCGCCGCGCCCGAAACCCCATGCCCGGAGGAGACGGCGTAGACCGCAACCAGTCCGGTCAACGGCCCGATCATGGCTCCCGCCAGTACCGCAGCCGCTATCCCGAGCGGAGAAATGCGCACAAGGTCCCGGAAGCGAAGCCGCGATGGCTGGGCCACGCCGGGTTGCGCCCGGTTGGAGAGCGACATCGGCAATAGCGACAATCCAAGCAATATCGACGCGATACTGAAAAGCACGAACCCGTCCGGGTTTGCGACAGTCATCAACAAGGGCCCGGTGCCGAGCGCCGCGTAGCATGCCATCATGTAGGCGGAGAACGCGGAGCCCCGCCGCGCATTGCCCGACACATGGTTCAGCCAGCTCTCCATCGCCAGCAGCACGCCCGCCATCGCGAAGCCGTTTGCGAACCGCACCGCCGACCACACGAACGGCCCGCCCACAAGCGCGTAGATCAGCGCCGCCGCAGAAAGCACCGTGGCGAAGCTCGCAAAGGCGCGGATGTGGCCGACGCGGTTCACGACCCGGCCGGAAAGCGCGCACCCGCAAAGCTGTCCTGCATAATAGGCGGTCGCCACCAGTCCCGCTACGGACGCCGCGAAGCCGGCGCTCTCCAGCCTGACGCCAATCAGGGCGGTCAGCAGTCCGTTGCCGAGCTGGATCAACGCCGCCGCTGCCAGAATCGGCAGGATCGGCCCCAGATAGGCGGGCATGGGGGCACCTCGCGCGGGAGATATGGCGGCTGGGAGTCGCGGTTCAAGCGGCCATGTGGCGGCGCGCGATATAGTCCTCTGCCTGCATCTCGATCAAGCGCGATGTCGTGCGGCGAAACACATCGGCTCCGAGGCCCTGGGGGTAGAGTCTGTCGGGGCCGACCGCAGCGGACAGTACCAGGTTGCAGCGCGCCTCGTAGAGGGCGTCCACCAGGTTGACGAAACGCCGCGCCTCGTTGCGGTCTTCCGGGCGCATCGCGGGCACGCCGGCAAGGATGAAAGTGTGGAAACGGGACGCCAGCGCCAGATAGTCCCCTGCCCCCAGCGGCTGTCGGCAAAGATCGTCGAAATGGAAGCGCGCCACGCCGCGCGCCGCCTCGCGCACGGCGATCTCGCGCCCGCGCACAGGCACCGCATCCGGCGCGCCCCGGTCGAGGTCGGTCAGGTCGCGGAAGGCCCGGTCGAGCTCCGCTTCGGAGGCGGGGCCGAGCGGCTCATGATAGACCTTGCGGCCCTTCAGCCGCGCCAGCCGGTGGTCGCCGCCGCCCGCCAACTCCAGCACCCGCAGGCGCTGCTGCAACATGTCGATGAAGGGCAGGAACCGCTCCCGCTGCAGGCCGTTGCGGTAGAGGTCCGCCGGCGGGGTGTTGGACGTTGCGACCACGACCACGTCCCGCGCCAGCAGCGCCTCGAACAGGCGGCCGAGGATCATCGCATCGGCGATATTGTCTACCTGGAACTCGTCGAAGCAGAGCAGGGCCGCTTCTTCCGCGACGGCCGCGGCGAGGCCCGGAATCGGATCGCCGGCGCGCTTCCGCATCCGGTGGGCGCGGTCATGCACCTCGGTCATGAAGGCGTGGAAATGCACCCGGCGCTTGGCCGCGACCGGCGCGGTCTCGAAGAAGAGGTCCATCAGCATGGACTTGCCGCGCCCGACCGCCCCGTGGATATAGATGCCCTTCGGCGCCTCCGCTGCCGGCTCGGTCCGGCGCGTGAGGCCGAGCCGGGCCAGAAACCCGCCCGTCCTGCCGGCGGCGGCGAAGGCCCCCAGGGCGTCATGCAGGTCCTGGAGCGCCCGCGCGCAGACTTCCTGGTCGGGGTCGCCGCTCAGCGCCTTCGCCGCGACCTGCGCGCGCCACGCCGCCAGCGGCCCTGCGGTGGACTCGGACACGGGCTTTCCCGTCAAGCGAAGGCGCGTTCCATTTCGCGCCGGAAGGCGACGGTCGGGTCCTTCGGGTCGATCTCGACATCGTCCCAGGTCACCGGCCGGCCGAAGGGTATGGCGTTGCGCAGCCGGACGCCGTGGGCGAGACCGATGGGCAGGCCGCCGAGCGCCAGCGAGTCCGCCGACGGCATCAGCTTGCCCCAGACGCAATAGCCGCCCTCCCCGTCCAGCACCTCGCCGGCCCCGAGATCGCGTTTCGCCGTGGCGACGACATCGCCGGCCCAGCCCTCGGCATGGCCGGTCGACTCGCCGCGCAGCGCCGCCGTCGCGACCGACACGCCGAGTTCCAGCCCGATCAGGTGCGAGGGCCGCCAGAGCGCCGCATATTCGCCGCTCTCGTCCGTGGAGACGTGGTATTCGGCGAAGCAGCGCTGCACATACTCGTCCGCACCGGCGAAGGTGACATAGACCCCCTGGCGCAGATTGTGCGGCACCTCCTGGCCGTTCGCGCCGAAGCAGGAGATCACCTCCACATAGCCGCCGCGCCCCTCCAGCGTGCCGCCGTCGGCTTCCGGCTTCAGCAGGTCCGCGAGCTCGTAAACAGAAGCGGGTCGGAAGGAGAGGCCCTTGCGCGGCACGTTGAGCCCGGTGGCGTTGGCGACGGCCGCCATCTCGATCC
>JAJECZ010000262.1 GCA_022821735.1 Alphaproteobacteria bacterium
GCGACTCCCCGCAGGCATCGGCGAAGGCCCGCAAGGCGGCGAAGAGTTCCCGGTCGTTGACGATGCGGGGCACCTTGTTCTGGCCGCCGAGCCTGCCGCGGCTCTTCATCCATGCCGCGAAGCCGCCGGGAGGCATGAGGCTGACGCGCGCGGCGTCCAGGCCGTAGCCGCCCGCGCGGTGGGCGTCATAGTCGTCGTTGAGGCGGCAGAGCGCGGCGTCCAGCGTTTCGGCGAAGCGGGCCTGCCGTTCGGCGTCCATGCCGGTCCCGCCGGGTTCCGCCCCGAACTCGACGATGTAGAGGTGCCCGCCGCGCTGGCCGGCCTCCTCCGGGAACAGGCTGCCGGCCGAGAAGTCCGTGACCGTCGCGCCGACGGCTCTCGCAGCCTCCGCCACGGCGCGCTCGACCTCGGCGCCGATCACATGCTCGCCGAAAGCGGACAGCATGTAGCTCGTCCGCCCGGTGACGAGGACGCGCGGCGGGTCGCGCCCGACCAGGGTCACCGTGTCGCCGACGAGGTAGCGCCAGAGGCCCGCGCAGGTGGTGACGGCCAGCGCGTAGTTGACGCCCGGCTCCACGTCGCCGATCCAGCGGCAGTCCGGCTCGGCGCTGTCCAGCTCGTCGAGGGGGATGAACTCGTAGAAGATGCCCGTGTCGAGCAGCAGCCGGAGTCCCTCGCCGTCCCCGCGGTCGGCAATGCCGAAGAACCCCTCGCTCGCCGGATAGACCTCGCGGGTCTCCGCGCCGCTGCCTTCGAGCAAGGCCGCGAACCGGTCGCGGTAGGGCGCCCAGGCGACGCCGCCGTGGCTCAGCATTTCGAGCCGGGGCCAGATGTCGGCGACCCGGCCGGACCTGCTGCCGGCGGTCCCGGCCAGGCGCTCGAAGAAGATCAGCAGCCAGCTCGGCGTGCCGGCGATGGCCGAAATCTCTTCGTCGAGGGAGCGCGCCGCAAAGCGGTCGATCTTCTCCTCCCAGTCGGCGATGCTCTCCAGCTCGCGCGGCGGGAAGTAGCGCAACCGCGCCCAGCCGGGCATTTCTGCGGCCGCGATACCGCTCAGATCGCCGCTGGATACGCCCGGCGCCTGGCGGACCAGCCCGGTCGAGCCGCCCAGCATGAAGACGCGGCCCCCCAGCAGCCGGCTTTCCGGCCGGTTGGCGAGATGGTGGACCATCAGCTCCGCGCCCGCGCGTACGTTGGACCGGCGCATCTCCCGGCTGACGGGGATGTATTTCGTCGTGCCGGTCGTCGTGCCCGACGATACGGCGAACCACGGAATGAGGCCCGGCCAGGTGCAGTCGGTCAGGCGGGGGAAGGGCTCGCGCCAGTAGCTTTCCCAGAAGGCGTCATAGTCCCTGAGCGGAACGCGCGAGCGGAAATCGTCGAGGGACCAGGTTTCTGAAAATTCGTGGTCCTGCCCGAATCGCGTACGGCAGGCCTTGCGGATGAGGGACGACAGGACGCGAAGCTGCGCCTGCTTCGGGTCCATGTGCGCCAGACGCCGGAGGCGCTGGCGGGCATGGAGCCGGAGAAGCCAGGTCGCGTCGTGCATGGTCGGGTTCCGGCGTCAGTTCTCCAGTGTCAGCACGTGCGGAAAACTCGCGCGCACCTCGGACGGCGTGAGCGGCACGCGCACATACTCCCCCCGGCGCCACAGCTCCCACTGGTCGAGCATGGTCGTGCTGTTGAACCAGCCGTCCTGCCCGCCGAGCAGGACGAACCAGTTCCCGTCCGGGTTGGACAGGTCCGAAATGTGCCGCGCGTTGGACCCGTAGGTGACGGTATGGCGCTCGGCGGTGGCGTTGTGCGCGGTCTTCATCACCGTCTCCGAGCTCCCGGCGACGCCCTCTTCGACGAAGCGGTAGCGCCCGCCGATGAGTGGCGCGCGACCGAGTGGATGGGCGAGGCGCAGGCGGTGCATGTCTCCCCAGCCGGCGAAGGCGTCGAGGCCGTCCGCCGCAGCGCGCAGGCCGGCAACGAGCGCCGCGCGCACGGTCGCCTCGTCCGCGGCCGCGATATCGTCGGCCAGCAGCGCCGTGCCCCGGCGCAGCTTCGCGAACGCCTCGCCGTCGTCTTCCCCGTAGCGCAGGACGTAGAAGCGCCGGACGAAGCCGTGGCGGAACTGCTCGAACGCGACCGCGCCCAGCGACTCGCGCCGGTAAGCGCCGTCCCAGTCGCGCAGCCTGCCGATCGCCTCGGCGCCTTTGGCGTCCGCCGCCGCGGCCAGCCCCGACCCGTCGAGCCGGGCAAGGAAGAGGTCGCGCAGCTCGGCCGAAGACGGCATGTACACGTCCTGTTGCAGCGCCTTGAGGGTCTCGACGCCTACCTCCGCCTCGCTCCCGATCAGCCGGGTCATGCGCTTGACGCGGTCGTCGGGCGAGAAGAAGAACCCGACGGGCACGTCCGTCTCCGAGGGGCGGTTGTTGGCCGAGACCAGGAAGCCGGTTTCCGGATTGAGGCTGTAAGGCAGGTCCGCCCCGGTGCGCATCGCGCCCCAGGAGGCGTCATGCGCGGCCGGGTCGAGGAAAATGTCGTCGGGCGCGCCCCGGCGCGCGGGCAGCCACACTGCCATGACCTGGCCGATATTCCCCTCCCTGTCCGCATAGAGCATGTTCTGCCCCGGCACGGCGAAGCTGTGGAAGGCGGCGCGGAACTCCGGGAAGCTCTTCGCCCGGCAGACCCTGAGCATGGCGCCGATCTCGTCGCTCGCGCCGTGCCCGGTCCATTTCAGCGCAAGCGGCGGCAGGCCGAACTTCGCGAGGAGCGGCGTGTCGGTCACGATCGGCCCCCAGCGGGTCTCGCGGACGGTCGCTTCCTCGTCGAACCACCAGCGCACGCCGATCCGCTCGCGCCGCTCCGCGATGTCGGCTTCGGGTATGTCCGCGACATTGTAGAGGTCGCTGGAGGCCGCGCGCATGTTGGTGCCGCCCCAGGCGATGTGCGGATTGCGGCCGATGGCGAAGATCGGCAGGCCCGGCGCCATCAGCCCGACCGCGTGGCAGGAGGGCGAGCGCACGCCCGCGATCAGCCAGACATTGGGAATGAAGATGCCGAGATGGGGGTCGTTGGCCATGAGCGCCCCGCCGGTGGCACTGCGGCGGCCCGCCACGGCGACGCTGTTGCTGCCCGACCGGGAGACGCCGGCAAGCCATTCCTGCATCGCGGCCATGCGCTCGGGCCCGCCGAAACTGGCGAAGGACGCGCCGCCCTCCTTCACCAGACGCGCCCAGAGCTCGGGCCAGTCGTCCCGCGCGCGGAGCGCCAGCAGGTCGGCCCAGACCAGCCAGTTCACGTCGGTGCCGCCGAGACGCCCGATGGCCAGGATGTCGGCAACGGTCCAGGGCTCCGGCTCCAGGCCCAGAATGGCGAAATCGTGCGGCAGTTCGGCCGCGCCGTCCTGGTAGTGGTTGATCCCGTCCACGAAGCGCCGGACCCAGAGCCGGGCGTCACCGTCCATGCTCCGCTCGATGTCCGCCGCGGCGCGGCCGTAGGAGAGCGTGCGCAGGCCGCGGTCGATATCGACGCCCATGGGGCCGATCATCTCGGACAGGCGCCCCCGCGCGAGCATGCGCGCCATCGCCATCTGGCCGAGCCGGAGATGCGCGTGCACGAGGCCGAGCGCGAACGCCGCATCGCCGTCGCTTTCCGCCTCGATGAAGGGAATCTGCTCTTCGCTCCAGCGGATCGTCACGCGCCCGTCCAGCGGCAGGCCGCGCGTCGGGAACGCCTCAAGCCGCGCGGCGACGCCCTTCGGTTTCGGCAGAGGCGCCAGCAGCGCGCAGGCCGAGAGCAGCAGCACCGCCGCCCCTATGGCAAGCCCGGCGGCGACGGAGGAGAGTTGGGACGGCATCGCGTCCCTGCGCCCCTCAGCCCTCGCAGAGTGCGGCGTCGAGCTCGCTCAGGTCCGGGGCGCGGTCGAGGGTCATGACGGCTTCGAAGATGCGCTCCACGCGCTCCGGGGCGACGGCGCGGTCGGCATTGTCCCGGAACTTGGCCGCGATGTCCTCGGCCGAGAGCGGGTTGGCGTCCGAGCCGCGGTTGACTGCCTCGCGGTGGCGGAGCTCGCGCCCGTCGCGGGTGCGCACCCTGATCTCGCCGGAATAGTAGCGCGGGAAAGCCGAGTCCGGGTCGATGACGAAATCCACCCGGTCCGCCAGCGCCAGCACCTCCGGGTCGGAGATCGCGTCCGGGTCGATCTCGTCGAGCGTGAAGCGGCCGTGCTTGAGGGCCGCAGCGATGGTGTAGTGCATCGAGAACTGGGCGTCGTAGCTGTTCTGCGGGCGCTTCTTGGTCTCCTCCGGGCGGCAGACGACATTGGCCTGCGCGTCCGCGATATAGCCGGTGATGCTGTCCACGTCCTCCGGCCGGAGCCCGTGCTCGCGCCGCAGCGCCAGCGCCGCATCGGCGAAGGCGTGGTTAAAGTGGCAGGCTGGGTAGGGCTTGAAGGCCACGTTCTCCAGCTCCCAGACCTCGCCGAGAGCGGCCGTCGCCATGTCGAGGCGCGCTTCGTGGTCCGCGCCCAGATGCAGGTTGTAGAGGCCGTAGCGCCCCTCATAGGGCGCGCTCGGGCCCTGGAAGCCGCCGCCGGCGAGCGCGGCCGAGGTGATGCCCGCCACGGCCGCCCAGCCGGGATGGATGCGCTTGGTCCAGGCGCCGTCGGAGAGGAACTCCAGGCTGCCGGCGGCCATGGAGAGCGCGATGCCCTGCGCCATCGCCGCCTCGCGCTCGGAGAGGCCGGCAAGCCGGGCGGCCGTCAGCGCCGCGCCGAACGCGCCGACCAGGCCCGTCGGATGATGCCCGCGCACATGGAACCCGCCCTGCGCCGCCTGGCCGATCCGCGACGACGCCTCGACGCCGACCAGATAGGCGGCCAGCAGGTCCCGCCCGCTTGCGCCGGACGCGAAACCCTGCGCCAGCGCCGCGACGAACGCCGAGGCCGAGGCATGGACCACGCCGTCGGAGTGCGTGTCGTCATAGTCGAGGCCGTGGACGAGCGTGCCGTTGACCAGCGCCGCGTCGCGCAGCGGCAGGCGGATATCCGTGCCGATTACGGGCGACGGCCCCTCGCCGGCGAGCCCGCGCATGGCGTCTATCGTGCGCCGGCCGAACTCGTAGCCGGTCGAGGCGAGCGCGATGCCGATGCAGTCGAGGATGTGCAGGCGCGCGCGCTCCATCACCCGGTCCGGAACCGCGCGGTCGTCGAGCCCGCAGGCGAAA
>JAJECZ010000465.1 GCA_022821735.1 Alphaproteobacteria bacterium
CTCCTGCCTCTGCCTGCCGGACGGGCCCTGGCGCGAGGAGGAGAACGGCCCGCTCGTGCGCGAGACCGTCGCGCTCTTCGGCGCGGACCGCTGCATGTTCGCGAGCAACTTCCCCGTGGACGGGCTCAGGACCGGCTTCGGCGACATGATGAGCGCCTACAAGCGCATGGTCCGCGACCTGCCCGATGCGGACCGGCGCGCGCTCTTCCACGACACCGCCGCCCGCTTCTACCGGCTGGACGGCTGAGGCCGGCGCCTCGGTTCGGAGCATTTCCATTGGCGGAACCGGATCCGGAGCCCGCCCGCAAGGCCCCCCGGAGCCCCGACCGGCGCCCCCGTCGGGCTACGATACAGCAGCGAATGTTACATCAAGTGGATTCCGGGCCGCCAGAGCGGAAAAGGAGCCCTGATCGGCGAGCTGCGGCAGGGGTGGCATGTTGTCCGATGCCTTTCCTACAATGATTTGAGCGTCCTGGTGGGCGTATTTTGGTTTTCACCGTGCGGGTGAAGGAATGACGAGGGGTTATCGTTCTCCGATCAGGGTGACAGTAGAGCGAGGCGGGGCCGCTTCGACAGCGCGTGGCGGTCTGGTTCTCGTGTTCGAGTTGCTGGCGGCGAGGCGGGTTCTTGCGGGGCTTCCGCGCCTGTCCGGGAGCCCGTCGCAGGGCTGGAGCGACGGGCAGATGATGCTGGCGGTTCTGGTTCTGAACATAGCGGGTCTCGACCGTGTATCGGACATCGAGGTTCTGGAGGCGGACCGGGGTCTTTGTGCTCTGGTTCGCCGGTTCGAGCCGAAGCTGTTCGGCGTCTCTCGCGGCTCGCTTGCGCGCCGGTTCCGGGGCGGTCGCGAACGGTGCTTCCCGTCGGCGCGCTCGATCCGTGACTGGCTGGACCGTTTCCACGTTGCGGGGGTTCATGACGCCGAACGCGAGAAGGGGACGGCGTTCATCCCGGTGCCGGGTGAGAGGGACGGCCTGCTTCGCGAGGTGAACCGGCGCCTTGTGGCGGAAGGGGTGCGGGAGGCCGGCGCGGGCTCGGTGACGATCGACCTCGACGCGACGATCATCGCGTCCGGCAAGCGTGAGTGCCTGTACACCTACCGTGCGGCGGAGAGGGTGGTTCGGGGCGAGCGGGGCTACCAGCCGCTGATCGCGTTCTGCCCGGAGCTTGGCATGGTCCTGTGGCTTGAGATGCGCGATGGCAATGTGCCGGCGAAGCTCGACAACCGGCGCGGGCTTGAAGAGGCGCTGTTGCAGCTTCCCGACGACATAGGTCGTGTCGTGCTGCGCAGCGACGCGGCCGCTTATCAGGAGGAGGTGATCCGCGCCTGCAACGACCCGGCGTTCCGCAGGGAGGAGACGCGTCGGTTCGGCACGGTGGGGTTGGTCTGCGGCGCGGTGCGCTCGGAGCCGCTGATGGCGGAGGTGGCGCGGCTCGGGGAAGACGCCTGGCGCCCGATGCCGGTGAGCGGACGCAACAGGCGCGCGGCGCCGGACAGGGCGCCGCTGGAATGCGCCGAACTGCCCTATGTCCCGGCAAGCACCCTGGCGATGAAGCCGCATCACGTGGTCCGCCATGTCGTGACCCGGCGCGCTCTTCCGGGCGAGCTGGGCCTGGACGAAGGGGAGTTGCCGGCGGCCCAGGGCAGGCCCGCCTACAGGATCGGGGCCTATGTCACCAACTTCCCCGCCCCCGATGCCATCCGGGCGGAGAAGGCGAACGGGCTGGAGACCATGGACAGCTTCGAGGTGGTCGCGGCGGCGCATGCCCGCTGCGGTCACGGCGAGGAGGTGCATGCGGTGCTCAAGTCCGACCTGGCGGGCGGGATGATGCCGTCGGGGCGGTTCGGGGCGAATGCCGCCTGGCTGTGGCTCGCGGCCCTGGCGATGAACGTGCTGGCGCTGCTGCGCCGCACCGCCTGCGGGCAGGAATGGCAATGGACGCGGATGAAGCGTCTGCGCGCCATGTGGGTCCACCTCGTCGCCCGTGTCGTCCACCATGGCCGCCGGATCACCCTCGTGTTCGGCAACGCCGGCACCCATCTGATGGCAGCGTGCCGGAGGATGAACCTCGCCATGCCGCCGCCCGCGCCCGGCTGATCCCCGCGCCCGGGAGCCCCACCGAAAAACCCGACCGGCACCCCACCGGAGGAAAACGCGCGCCCGGGCGGTCCCGATCAAGACCGGATCGTCGCAAAAACTGCGGCCAGACCGCCCCCAATCCATACCAAACCCGACGACGCCTGCCTGAACGACGCGGCAACAATGAACAACGGCTCCAGGAAAGCCAAAACCCAGCCCCAAAAAAATCAGCTCGCCGATCAGGGGACATGAATATCCCGCTACCGTATTCTAGTGGCGGGGTTTCCAGTTTCTGTGCGCGGCCGTTATTCAGATTCAAATACCGCGCCGCGTGTAGTGCGTTGGACCTGTTCCTTGTCGGCTTTCGCCCACCCGGCGGGAACCGCCGCAACGCGGACAGGTCTTCATTGACGGGCTTTTTCCCGTATCCGCCATTACGCTGTTTCCATGGCCGGGGTCCGTTCCTGTCTCGCCGCCTCGCCGTCCGCTGCGAAGAGGCCACCGGATTCCGGCACGCTTGGGGCTTCCGGGCCATCGCCGCCGCCCTCTGGCGTGTCCGGCGCGTGCGGCACGGTTTCCGGGCTCTTCAGCATATCGCCCATGGTGTAGTCGTCGAATATGCGCTTCTGTGTTTCGGAGAGCCCTTCCACGGTATCCCTGCCCAATGCTTCCAGGATCGCGGCTTCGGTGCGCTCGGCTTCGGGAATGGCGTCTATCCGGTTGCGCCATCCCCTTTCCCGGGGCGACATGCCGGCAG
>JAJECZ010000212.1 GCA_022821735.1 Alphaproteobacteria bacterium
CCATCAGTATGAACATCGGCAGCGCCAGCAGCTCCGGCGTCGTCGTGACGTTCCAGATCATCTGGGCCAGCAGCTTTTCCACCGGCATGGACCGGAAGACGCCGAGCGAGATCAGCCCGACGGATATGAGCGAGACGGCCACCCAGACGCCCGCGGCAAGCGTGATCGCAAGAAGGCCGAGGACCGTGAAGACGATGGCTGTGGTCATGGAGGCTCCCGCCTTCTACTCGACGCTGTAGGAACGCATGGCGTCCTGGTCGTCCGGCGGATCGTCGATGAGGAGGCGGATCAGGCGGACGATCATCTGGAGGGCCAGAAGCGTGGCGCCGATCGCGAGGCCGGAGGTCGGATAGATCAGGGGGACCGCAACCACGGTGAACGAGGTGCTGCCGGCGACGAAAGTCTGCCAGGCGAAGAGGATCAGGGAATAGGCGAGGTAACAGGTGATGCCGACGCCGAAGATCGTGGCGAGGAACTCCGAGGTTCGGGCCACGTGGGGGTTCCGGCTGGTGATGAGGAACGCGACACGGACCTGCCCGCCGGTCCGGAGCGTGAAGGCGGCGCCGAGGAAAATCGCCGTGCCGAGAAAATAGGAACTGTATTCCCAGGCGAAGCTGAGCGAGATGTTGAAGACCGTGCGGCAGATCACTTCCGCGATGATCAGGATCACAATGCCGATCACCAGCAGCACGGCGACGATGCCGGCGACCTGAGACACCCTGTCCACGGCGGTCAGTGCTGCCCGCACCGTCCCCTCCCTGCGAACGGCTCCCCGGCGGAACCGGGGAGCCGCGCCGCCTGCCGGTCGTTCAGCGTCCGACGGCCTTCCAGAAGTCTTCGATGACCATCTTGGCCTTCGGGTGGGTGTCCATGAAACTGGCGACCATGGGCTTGGTCGCGTCCTGCATGCCCGAGAGCATTTCAGACGTGACTACGCCCATCGCGACACCGTTGTCGTTCAGGGTCTTGGACTTCGCCTCGTCCTCCATGCGGCTCACATCCCAGAACGGGGCCTCGAGCCGCTTGGCGGTTTCCTCGATCGCGGCCCGGTCCTTCTCGTCGATGGCCGCCCAGGCGTCGAGATTGACGTTCACCATGTTCGAGCCCCAGACATGGGCGGTCGGGTACATGAACTTGAGGAACTCCCAGAACTTGCCGTCCACGCCCGAACTCGCGGAGGTGGTGACGGCGTCGATGGTGCCGGCGGCGAGCGATGGCACGACCTCGCCCCAGGGAAGCTGGACCGCCGTCATGCCGATGGCGTTGAACAGCGCGGTGGTCGTCTTGTCATAGGTGCGGATCTTGATGCCCGCCAGGTCCTCGAGCTTGCCGATAGGCACCTTCGTGTAAACATACTGCCGGGGCCACGGCACGATGTAGAGGAGCTTCTGGTTGAACTGGGCCAGAACCTCGTCCAGCACCGGGCGGAAGTGCCCGTGCAGGGTCCGCAGCTCGTCGAAACCGGAGACCAGATAGGGCTGGGCCTCGATCCCGACGATGGGCGCCTCGCCCACCTGCTGGTTCAGCAGCACGTCGCCGATTGGCACGAGCCCGTCCCGTACCGCCGTCAGCATCTCCGGGCCCTTGAAGCCGAGCGAGCCGCCGGGATGGATGTTGATCTTCACGCGCCCCTCGGTCGCCTTCTCGACCTCGGCGGCGAACACCTTGGCGTTCTCGACGTGGAAATTACCGTCGGGCCAGGCCAGCGGCAGGTCCCACTCGGCGGCCGAAAGCGAAGTGGCGCCCAGCGACAACAGCGCGGCAGCCGCCGTTGCGGGCAAAAATCGACGCATTGCGGTCATGAAAATGTCCTCCCGGTTGCTAACGTCAGCGACCATGGCAGGACTCCCGCGTGCCCGCCGGCGACTTGCAAGTCCTGCTTGTCCCGCTGGCGAAAGACTTGCCCAGCAAGACGGTGCTGTCAAATAGCCGGTCCACGATGTCCCGGGGGCATGCGGCCCTTGCCGGCCAGGGGCCGCTCCCCCTCACGCCTCCCCCGGGCGGGGGCGTTGTGCTAGGCTCCGTGCGCAATGGCAGTCCACGTTCATCGCAACGATATTCCCGAAGGTCTGGCTTTCGGCGCTCTGGCGGCGGTCGATACCGAGACCATGGGGCTGAAGCCGTCCCGGGACCGGTTGTGCGTGGTGCAGCTTTCGGCCGGCGACGGCAATGCGCATCTGGTCCAGTTCCTCGACGATGACTATGCCGCCCCGCGCCTGAAGGCATTGCTTACGGACCCCGGCGTCACCAAATTGTTCCACTTCGCGCGCTTCGACCTCGCGGTCCTGAAGCGTTATCTGGGCGCGGCAGCCGGGCCTGTCTATTGCACCCGCACTGCATCCCGACTGGTCCGCACCTATACCGACCGGCACGGCCTGAAAGACCTTTGCAAGGAACTGCTTGGCATCGAAATCTCCAAGACACAGCAGTCGTCGGACTGGGGCGCGGCCGACCTCACCGGCCCGCAGCGGGAATACGCCGCCGCCGATGTGCTGCATCTGCACCGCCTGAAGGAACGCCTCGATTCCATGCTCGCCAGGGAAGGCCGGATGGAACTGGCGGCGGCCTGTTTCGACTTTTTGCCGGTTCGCGCGCGGCTCGACCTCGAGGGCTGGGCCGAGGAGGATATCTTTGCTCACTGAATCGCCCGATAACGCGGTGCGCGCGGCTGGACGCAGGGTGCTGGCGATGGAGGCGGAGGCGCTGCTGGCGCTGGCTGACAGCCTGGACGGTGCCTTCGACGAAGCGGTCGATATCCTGGCCGGTGCCAGCGGGCGCGTGATCGTGACCGGTATGGGCAAGAGCGGCCATGTCGCCGTCAAGATCGCCTCCACGCTGGCCTCGACCGGCACGCCGGCGCACTTCGTCCATCCCGGCGAGGCGGCGCACGGCGACCTCGGCATGATCGCGCGGAGCGACGTCCTGCTGGCGCTTTCGAATTCCGGCGGCACGGCCGAGCTCGCCGCCGTTATCGCCCATGCGGCGCGCAGTTCGGTGCCGCTGGTCGCGGTGACGGCCAATGCCGACAGCCCGCTCGCCGGGGCCGCCCGGCTCTCGGTGGTGCTGCCGCCGGTGTCCGAAGCCTGCCCGATGGGCCTCGCGCCCACGACCTCGACCACCATGATGCTGGCGCTCGGCGACGCCCTGGCCGTGGCGCTGCTGGAGCGCAAGGGCTTCTCCGTGCACGATTTCCGCACCCTGCATCCCGGCGGTTCGCTCGGCCAGAGCCTGCAGCTCGTTTCGGACATCATGCATGACGGGGACGCCATGCCGCTCATCGGGCCCGACACGGTGATGGCCGAGGCGGTAATCGAGATTTCGTCCAAGGCGTTTGGCTGCGTCGGCGTGACGGACGGGGCGGGCGCCCTGCTCGGCATCGTGACGGATGGCGACCTGCGCCGGTCGATGAGCACGGACCTGCTGCAGCGTCCGGCATCGGCGATCATGACCGCTCCGCCCAAGACGATCCGCCCGGGGGCGCTGGTGGCCGAGGCCGTGGCGGTGATGAACGAGGCGCAGATCACCGCGCTCTTCGTCGTCGAGGACGATTTGCCGGTCGGCATAGTCCACCTCCATGACTGCCTCCGCGCCGGGGTCGCCTGAGTCTTGGCGGTCCGCGGCGAGGCATATTTCACTTTCGCCCGCGCAGCCCGGCGGCAGCGGGGCTCGCGCTTCTATTCGCCCTTCGTGCGGGGGGCGAAGGTCGCGCTGCCGGCTGCCGCCGCCGTTCTGCTGCTTGCGGTTTTCGCGTGGCCGGAGGCCGATGAAATTCTGGTGCCGGGGTGGGACGACCAGGTGTCCACGCAGGTCTCGATGACCAACATGGAGGCCTATGGCTGGGACGAGGACCGGCCTTATTCGATCCGCTCCGCCGGCGTCCGCCGGCTCGGCGAGGAGGGGCGGCGCTTCCTGATGGACCGCCCAAGGGCCTGGATGGTCCTTCCCGACGGTGCATGGCTCTCCGGCAGCAGCGAGAGCGGCGTCGTGGACTGGACGGAACGGACCGTGCATCTGTCGGGCGAGGTCCGGCTCAGCCACGAGGCGGGCTACGCAATCCATACCCAGGCGGCCTTCGTGAACCTGGCCGACAGGACGGCGGCCGGCGACGGGCCGGTGGAGGGCGGCGGCAATGCCGGCCGATTCCGGGCCGAGGGCTTCCAGGTCCTGGACGGCGGCAACAGGATTCTCCTGCTTGGCCGCTCCGCCGTCCGTTTCGATTCTGCTCCGGCAGCAGCGCCGCAATGAAGTGGGCGGCGTTCGCCATTCTCCCGATCCTGGCGTCCGCTGCGGCGGGAGCGTTCGAACTCGACCTCGCGACCGGAACCGGCGGGCCGGTCCAGATCGAGGCGGCCCGGAGCATCGAGTGGCGGCGCGACGAAAAGGTCTATATCGCGGAGGGAAACGTCCGCGCCGAGCAGGGCGGCCTCGTGCTGGAGGCGGAAACGCTGGCCGCCCATTACCGGCCGGACGAGGCGGGCAAGACCCAGATCGAACGGATCGAGGCGAGCGGCGGCGTAACGATCAGGTCCCCGGACGGGACCGCCAGCGGCAGCGAGGCGGTTTACGACCTCGACAAGTCGCTCATCGTGATGCGCGGCGGCGACCTCGCGCTCGAGACCGCCGAATACCGGGTCACGGCCCGCGACAGCCTCGAATTCCATCGGGGCGAAAGCTATGCGGTGGCGCGCGGTGCCGCCCGGGCGGTGCGGGCGGAGGAGTCCGTCTCGGCGGAGACCCTGGTGTTGCGGTTCGAGGAGACGGCCGAAGGCGGTCTCGCCGCACGGCGCCTGGAGGCGTTCGGCGGCGTCGAGGTTCGCAACGGACCGGACACGATCACCGGCGAGCGGGGCTTCTACGACACTGAGGCCCAGACCGCCGAAATCTGCGGCGACGTCCGGGTGCAGCAAGGCCCCAACAGGATGGCCGGCGAATGTGCCGAGCTGGACCTTGCAAGAGGCCGCAGCCGCCTGGTCGCGGGCGCCGGCCAGCGCGTGAGCGGACTGTTCGAGCCCGGCGCAGCGGACCTCGCGCCGGCGCGATGACGGAGACCGGCCTCGCCGCGTCCGGCCTTGCCAAACGGTATCGCAGGCGCACGGTCCTGCGCGATGTGTCGCTGTCTGTAGGCCGAGGCGAGGCTGTCGGCCTGCTCGGGCCGAACGGCGCCGGCAAGACGACCTGCTTTTACATCCTGACCGGCCTAACCGCGCCGGACAGCGGCCATGTCAGCATCGACGGGGAGGATGTGACCGGCCTGCCGCTCTACCGCCGCGCGCGGCTCGGACTTGGCTACCTGCCGCAGGAGCCATCGATCTTCCGGGGCCTGACGGTCGAGGCGAACATCCGCGCCGTCCTCGAAGTGGTCGAGAGCAGCCGGCGTCTGCGCGCCGCCGTCCTGGAAGACCTGCTGGAAGAATTCGCCATTGCTCATTTGCGCCGCTCGCCGGCACTGGCGCTGTCCGGCGGCGAACGGCGGCGGGTGGAGATCGCCCGCGCGCTTGCGGCGCGTCCGAACTACGTCCTGCTGGATGAGCCGCTGGCCGGGATCGATCCGATCGCGGTCGGCGAAATCCGCGACCTGGTCTCGCATCTCAAGGACCGGGGTATCGGCGTGCTGATTACCGACCACAATGTCCGAGAGACACTGGAGATCGTGGACCGCGCCTATATCCTGGCGGGCGGCGCCATCCTCAAGGAAGGCGTCCCGGCGGAAATCATCGCCGACGAGCATGTCCGCCGCGTCTATCTGGGCGACAGCTTCAGCCTATAGGGCGGCTTTTGGGCTATAACGCGCCTTCGGGAGAGGACGGGAGCGGCGAACGGCTGCATGAGGACGATGGCGCTCGGACCGGGGTTGCGGCAACGCCAGGCTCAGGGGCTGGCGATGACGCCGAGGCTGCAGCAGTCGATCAGGCTGTTGCAGATGGGCAGCCTCGAACTCGAAGCGTTCGTCGACTCGCAGCTCGAGGAAAACCCGCTTCTGAAACGCGGTGAGCCGGATGGCGAGGAAGGCGCCGCCGAGGCGCCGGGCGAGCCGGGCTTGGGGTCCGAGGCCGCCGAGGACAGGTTCCGCATGGCGGAGGACCTCGCCGCTATTCCCCGCAGCGCCGGCGGTTTCGACGGCGATCTGCCCGGCCCGGACGAGCGCGTGGCTGCCGCGCCCAGCCTGCGCGACCGCCTGGAACGCCAGTTGATGCTCGACATCGCGGATCCCCGGGACCGGCTGATCGGGCGGGCGGTCATTGACGCGCTCGATCCCTCCGGCTGGTTCACCGTCGATCTCGTCGATTTTGCGCTTGCCCTGGGGGCCTTGCCGGAGGATGTCGAACGAGTGCTGCTGCGTCTGCAACAGTTCGAGCCGGCGGGTCTGTTCGCCCGCTCGCTCGCCGAATGCCTGGCGCTGCAGCTGCGCGACCGGGGCCGCTACGACACGGCCATGGCGTCGCTGCTCGACAATCTCGGGCTTCTGGCAGCGGGACGATTCGACGCGCTCGGCAAGGCCTGCGGCGTCACCGGGGACGAGCTTGCCCGGATGGTCCGCGAGTTGCGTTCTCTCGACCCGAAACCGGCCTCGGCGCTCGACGACGACGCGGCCGCCCTGCCGGTCATTCCCGATATTCTGGTGCGCACGCATCCCGGCGGCGGCTGGGCGGTCGAGCTCAACGACCAGGCGCTGCCCCGCGTGCTGGTGGACCGCGAATATTACGCCCGCGTGCGTGGCGATGCGGCGTCGGATGCGGACCGGGAGTTCCTTGCAGACCGGCTGAGCAGCGCGAACTGGCTGGTGAAGGCCCTGCACCAGAGGGCGGAAACCATGCTGAAGGTGGGCGCGGAGCTGGTGCGCCGTCAGCAGGACTTCTTCGCGCACGGAGTCCGGCATCTGCGCCCGCTGACGCTCCGGGACATCGCGGAGGCGGTCGGCATCCACGAAAGCACCGTCAGCCGGGTGACGGCCAACAAGACCATGGCCACGCCGCTCGGCCTTTTCGAACTGAAATATTTCTTCACCGCCGCCATAGCCGGAACGGGCGGCGGCGAGGCCCATTCCGCCGAAGCGGTCCGGCATCGGCTGAAGGGGCTGATCGACGCGGAAGACCCCGGCAGGACGCTCTCCGACGACAAGCTCGCGGACGCGATGCGCGTCGAGGGCATCGACATTGCGCGGCGGACTGTCGCGAAATACCGGGAGACAATGGGTATTCCTTCTTCGGCGCACCGTCGCCGGCGCAAATTGGCGGCGGTCGGAGGAAAAGGGCATTGACCGCAGGCCGCGGGCGCTCCTAATTTCGGGTAGAACCGCCCGGTCCGGAGACAGTGGGGAGCGGCAGGTGCGGATTTCCGTAAGCGGTAAACAACTGGACGTGAGCCAGGGGCTCGCCGAACGGGTCAAGACGTCGCTGGAGCAGTCGGTAGCCCGTTATTTCGACCGGGCGATCGATGCCCAGATCGCGTTTTCGAAGCAGGGCGCCGGTGTCCGGGCGGACGTCTCGGTCCATGCCGGGCGCGGGCTCACGGTGCAGACGCACGGCCAGGCGACGGACCCGTGGCAGGCCTTCGGCGAGGCGGAGGAGAAGGTCGCGAAGCGCCTGCGCCGCCACAAGCGCCGTTTGCGCAGCCACCACCGCCGCGAGGAGACGGAGCTCGACCGCTGGTCCGTCGCCCACCGGATCCTCGACGAACCGGAGGGCGCCGGCGAGGAGGCGCCCGAGGACGCGCCTGCGATCATCGCGGAGATGACGGACGATGTGCTGACGCTCAGCGTCGGCGAGGCCGTGATGCACATGGATTTCGGCGGCCAGCCGGCATTGATGTTCCGCAATGCCGCGCATGGCGGGCTGAACATGATCTACCGGCGCGCCGACGGCAATGTCGGCTGGGTTGACCCCGACGGCCAGCCCGGCCCCGGCGGCTGACGTCCCGATGGGCGTCCTTGAGCTGGTCGGTCCCGACGGCGTGATGGCCGATCTGGAGGCGTCCAGCAAGAAACACGCGCTGGAATTGATGGCGGCCTTCGCAGCCGACAGCCTGGGGCTGAGCTCGAAGGCGGTGTTCACCGTGCTGGTGGACCGCGAAAAGCTCGGCAGCACCGGCGTCGGGCGCGGCATCGCCATTCCGCATGCCAAGATGGCCGGCCTCGAGGGCATTCACGGTTTCCTCATCCGTTCGCGCGAAGCCGTGCCGTTCGAGGCCGTGGACGACGAGCCGGTGGATCTCTTCTTCCTGCTGCTCGCCCCGGAAAGCGCGGGCGCGGAGCACCTGAAGGCGCTGGCGCGGGTTTCGCGCGCGCTTCGCGACCGGGACACGGTGAAGGCGCTGCGCGAGGCCGCCGGCGCCGCCGCCATGCGCGCGGTGCTGGAGGACGGCTAGGCGGTCCGCTGCGGTCGGCGCATCCGGTGCGCGAGAAGGCCGGCCAGCAGCAGGCTGCACGCCGAAAGCGCCATCATGAACCAGAACGCGTCGCCGCCGAAGCGCTCGTAGAGCGGCCCCGAGGCCACGAGGGCGAGCCCCGTGGCCCCGCCCATCGCGATGGACGAATGGAGGCCCTGCGCGGTCGCCGAAATTTCGGGCGCGACATGGCGCTGGAGCCAGGTCATGCCGCCCAGATGCGTCGCCGCGAAGGTGAAGCCGTGCAGCATCTGGACGGGCGCGAGCAGCCAGAGGTCGGTGGTGAGCGCCGTGCCCGCCCAGCGCAGCATGGCCGCCGACGCGCCGAGCGCGATCAGGCCCGCGATCCCGAGCCGGTCCACGACCCGGTTGCCGAGGGCGAAGAGCGCGACTTCCGAGATGACGCCGACCGCCCAGAGCGGCCCGATGACATCCTTGCCGTGCCCGGCGGCCTCCCAGTGCAGCGTGCCGAACCCGATCAGCACGGCATGGCTCGCCATGTTGCAGGCGATGGCGGCGGCGCATAGCAGGAAACCGGTATCCGTCATCAGCCGGCCGACCGCATGGCGGGACGCGCGCCGCGTCTCCGGGCGGGCGTCGGGCAGCGCCGCCGTCGCCGCCGCGACCAGGAGCAGGCCGCCGACCATGGCCGCGACGATGGCCCCGTCGCCGCGTCCGGCCAGCGCCCAGCCGCCGGCCGTGGAGGCCAGGATGAACGCAACCGAGCCCCAGACGCGCATCCTGCCGTAGTCGAGCCTGCGGGCGCGCGCCGTCAGCAGCGCGATATTGTCGGAGAGCGGCAGGGTCGGCCCGTGGGCGAGCGCGAACAGCAGCACGAGAAGGAAGACCGGCCAGAAGCTCTCCGCCAGCGGGAAGCAGGCGGCAACCGCCACCGAGGCGACGGCGAAGCGCAGCGCGTAGCGCCGCCGTTCCCCGCGCCAGTCGGCGTAGCGCATCACCGCGGGGTTGACGGCCACGCGAAGCCACATGCTCGCCGCCATGACCCAGGCGATTTCCGGCGCGCCCAGGCCCCGGGATTCGAGCCAGAGCGGGAAAAAGGGCTGATAGACGCCGACCATCGCGAAATAGGCGGTATAGAAGAGCGAAATGCGGAGCGAGGGGCGCGCGGTCTCCGCCAGACGGACCCGGGAGGTGCTCAAGCCGCCGGCCTCCGGTATATGGAACCGCCGACAGGGGGGCCGGACACGGACATGGACGATTGGCGGGACGGAATTTTCGAAGCGGTCAAGGCGGCGGGCGTGACCCAGGTCGCCTATGTGCCGGACGCCGGGCACAGCCGGCTGATCGAGCGCTCGCTGGAGGACAACGACCTGCGCGCGGTGTCGCTCACCACCGAGGAGGAGGGCGTGGCGCTGCTCGCCGGCGCTTGGCTTGGCGGCGCGAAGGGCGTGCTGCTGCTGCAATCCTCGGGCGTCGGCAACTGCGTCAACATGCTCTCCCTGGCCAGGACCTGCGCCTTCCCGCTGGTGATGCTGGTGACCATGCGCGGGGAATGGGGCGAGTTCAATAGCTGGCAGAAGCCGATGGGCGTGACGACCCAGGCGCATCTGGAACTCTGCGGCGCCACCTGCTACCGCTGCGACCGGCCGGAGGACGTGCGTGAGACCGTCGAGTCGGCCTTCCGCTTCGCCTACTACACCAACTCCATCGCCGCCGTGCTGCTGGGGCAGCGGCTGATCGGCGCCAAGGTCTTCGAGGAGCCGGCCTCATGCTGAACCGCAGGGACGCGGTGCGCCGGCTGCTGGCGGACCGGGGCGACATGCTGGTGGTCGCGGGGCTCGGCCAGCCCTGCTTCGACTGTTTCGCGGCCGGCGACGACCCGCGCAACTTCTATCTCTGGGGCGCGATGGGCGGGGCCGTGCCGGCGGGCCTCGGGATCGCGCTTGCGCAGCCGGAGCGCCGGGTGCTGGTGGTCACGGGCGACGGCGACGCTCTGATGAGCGCGGGCGCGTTCGCCACCGTCGGGGCCGAGGCGCCGGAGAACCTCGCGATCTGCATTCTCGACAATGAGCGCTATGGCGAGACCGGCGGGCAGGTGACGCACACCGCGCGCGGCGCCGACCTGGCGGCGATGGCGGCGGCGGGCGGCGTCCGCAAGGCCCGGACCGTGCGCACGGAAGCGGAGCTGGCGGACGCCGTCAGCGCGCTCCGGTCCGGCGCGGGGCCGATGGTCGCGGTCGTCAAGGTCGCGCCCGAAAGCGAGCCTGGCGCGCTGCCGCCCCAGGACGGCCCGCACCTCAAGCGCCGCTTCCGCGCCGCTGCGCTCGGCGTCGAGGACAAGTAAGGCGCGCATGACCGGACTGCCTGCCGAGTTCCACCCGGCCATCGGCCGCGACGCGGGGAGGGTGGCGGGTCTTTCGCGGGAGGCCGACGGCTCGATCTGTGCGGTCTGGCTGGCGGCGATCGGCGGGCTCGCGCTGGCGTTCCTGCTGTTCTTCGAGCCGGCCGGACTCGCGGCGTGGATGATCTACGCCAATGCGGGCGGGCTCGCGCTCTGCGCGCTGGTTGCGCTCGGGCGCTATCTCGGCTGCACCCTCCGGACGCGCAGGATCGCCGCCGCCTGGAAGCGGCTGGGCGTCATCTTCCTGCCGGGGTCCGAAGGGCTTGTCGAATATGACGGCGCGGTCCACGATCCGGCGCCGCCGCCGGAGCGCGGGGACGGGTAGAACGGCACCGGGGAGAGAGGGGCATGGCAAGGCTTGCAGGCAAGGTCGCGGTCATCACGGGGGCGACGGGGGGCATCGGCGCGGCGGCCTCGCGGCTGTTCGCGGCGGAAGGCGCGGCGCTGATGCTGGTCGATATGGACGCGGGCCGGCTGGAAGCGCTGGCCGGCGAGACCGGCGCGGCCTGGCACGCGGGCGACGTGTCCGAGCCGGAGGTGAACGAAGCGGTCGCGGCGGCAACCGCCGAGCGCTTCGGCGGCATCGACATCGGGCTCCTGAACGCCGGCATCGAAGGCGCGCTCGCGCCCATCGGCGACTACACGGTCGAGATGTTCGACCGCGTCATGGCGGTCAATACGCGCGGGGTCTGGCTCGGCCTCAAGGCGCTGATGCCGCATCTGGAGCGGCGCGGCGGCGGCTCGCTGGTGCTGACCTCATCGACCGCCGGCATCCGCGCCGTCCCGGACATGTCCGCCTATACCGCCTCCAAGCATGCCGTGATCGGGCTCATGCGCTCGGCCGCCATCGAGGGGTCGGCGTCGAACATCCGCGTCAACACGGTCAATCCCTCGCCCATCGACACGCGCATGATCCAGAGCCTGGAGGTCATGCACGGCGTCGCGGGCTCGGGCTCGAACCAGCCGCTCGCCGGCGCGACGCCGCTGCGCCGCTACGGCGAGCCGGAGGAGGTAGCCCGGCTGATGCTGTTCCTCGCCAGCGATGAGTCCAGCTTCTGCACCGGCGGCGTCTACATGGTCGACGGCGGCGTCTCCGCCGGACGGCTGTAGGGCGGGCCGGGCGGCCGTCAGAAGGTCGTCCGCACGCCGATCTCGAACAGGTGCGCCCGGAATTCGGTCTTCACCTCGATGCTGTTGCCAAGGGCGTTCCTGCCGCTGAACTCGAAGTCCCGCGCGGTCTGCAGGCGGTAGCCGAACTGGAGCGTGGTCCTGTCGTTGAGCCGGTAGCCCACTCCGGCGCCGATATGCCAGGCGAACTGCGTGTCGCTCGACGAAATCGACGGGACGAAGCCCGGGGGCAGTGTCGGCGCCTGTCGTCCTTGTAGCCCAGCGAGATAGTCTGCAACCTCCTGCGTCAGCTTATTGTCGTCGTATTCAACGCCGCCCTGGTCTATCCGGATGAAGCCGGCGCCGCCGCCGATATAGGGCGTCCAGTCGGAGCCCGTCGGGATGTCGAACCAGACATTCGCCAACGCGCCGGCCTGCTCGGCGCTGCCCGAAACCGGGATATCCACCTTGATAGGGATCGAGTTCGGCCCCGAGACGATACTGCCGTAGGTCTGCCTGTCCACTTTGGCGCGCGAGAGAAACAGCTCGCCCTCGACGCGCAGGCCGCCGCGGAGCCTGTAGCCCACCATGCCGGCGACCTTGAACCCCGCATCGTATTCGGAAGCGGCTCTCCCGCTGTAAGGGGTGGCGACGGGGGTGCCCGGAGGCACGAAATTTTCGCCTGTCACTTCGGATTCCGCATCGTCGACCGACATGACCGAGACCTGGACGCCCAGATACCACGGCGAGTCGGCCGCCTGCGCGCCGGCCGGGACGGCGAGCGGCGCAAGGGCTGCGGCGGCAAGAATTGCAGTGGCCCGGAAGGCGGGTTTGTCCATGCGGTTTATATGCATTCCCGTATTCACCACCACACCCAGCGGTCAACCTCACGGGAACTTTGGAGGCATTAGACCGGCTGGAATCAAACAGTCAATAGGGCACGGCAAAGAAAAAGGGAGGTAGCGCCAAACTACCTCCCAGTTCCTTGCCCGCCTTAGCGGGCTGAGCTCCGATCCCCACAAGTGACGAACTCACCAAGTGGATCGACTTGGTCCCCGAAGAGACCTTTCGCACCCTAACACTGTCGCGGAAGGTAACGGGCCGACTCGGCCCGGTCAAGGGGAAACCGAGAAAAAAGTGGGGGTCGAAGCATGACACCGCCGGCGACCGGAAAACATGAAAGATCAAGATCTTGACACTGGTTGCATCCCATCCCGTAGCCCCAACCCTGTCGGAATGACGGTCGATTGCGGTCCAGTCACGATCTTCCCCGGTCTTCCCCGTAGCCGGCCCTGGCTCACCGTCATCGGCGGCGGACTTTCCGTTCCCCGCCGCGACCGCCTCAGGCGCGCTCTCCTCCGGGATATCCTCTCCGTTCCCAAGCGCGGCCGCCTCGTCTGCCAGGTCGTCGTCAAGATCGCCCGGCACGACCAGTCCTTCAGGCCCCGTCCCCACTTGTTGAGACATTCCGTCTACCTCCGAATGGCAGTGATATCGCTTTCCCTGAACCTTACTTTCTATACCCGACGGCCCCGGTCCGCACGGCGACCCCGCTCTCGACGCCATACTCCGATGGAACGATGCACCCGGACGCACCATCGACCACGTCCGGCGCCTGGCCGCGGACGTCGTCACCCGCTGCAGGGCCGCCATGCCGATCAACCTCACCGGCCGGCGCATCTTCACCTCGGACCGCTCCCAGGGCGGCACCGTCATCGAGACCAGCCGCGGCGTCGAACTCAAGATCAAATGGGACGACGAGGACGAACCCGTCTGGTGGGACATCGACGAATTCGAAGGCGATCAGGCCCTGCTCCTGCAGATCAGCGTCGATACCCTCGTACGCCTCGACCGTCGCAGCGTTTTCCCCTCCCGGAGCTCCCCGTGACCTGACACCGCCGGCAACCATTCCCTCAACGCGAACCGCATCCCGATCCACACCGGATGACCGTCCACACCGAAACTGCTAGGATTTCCACATGAGTCCCGAGATGATCACGATCATTGCCGTCGGCGTAGCGCTCGCAGGGCTGGTGCTGAAAGGCCAGCACGGACTAGGCAAACGCGTCGACGAAATCCGCAAGGATACCGGTGAACTCCGCAAGGATATTGCCGGCCTCGACACTCGGCTTCGAGCGGTCGAAACCGGTTTGGCGGAGTTAAGAGGACGCTTCGACGGCATGGATGGCCAGCTTGTCTTCCTTCGCGACTACATCACAGGCCGGAATGAACGCGCTGGTGAGCCCGTCGAATCCGGGGCCGACGAATGATTCGATGTCGCCTGAACACCCCGCTCGTGCTTCGGGACTCATAGTCGGGTCGACTACCGATGAGCCCTGAAACGGCCGCGATCCTCGCCGGTGGCGTAGCCTTGGCCTGACTGATCCTGCAAGGCCTACGCGGCGTCAACACCCGTCTCGACGAGCATGAAGCCCGCCTCGCCCTCGTGCGCCGCCGCACTCGAGAGGGCCTGCGTCTCCTGGTCGAGACCTTCCAGACCCAGCAGGCCGAGGGAGACTGCGAAGTTTCCGTTGTCCTCGCCCTCAACGGCGTTGCAGTCCAGGTCCAACGTACCCATCCGGTTACCGGGCAACAGCAGGTCTGGCAGGAGATCAGGGAAGACTCCGACCCCGCTGCCATGTAATTTCATTTCGGAAAGGAGCCAGCCTCCTCATGCAAGCATTGAAACGGGACCGCCGCGCCGATTACCAGGACGTGCTGAATGCCCCCGCGCACATGGTCGCCGAGGTGATCGACGGCACGCTGCATACACAACCCCGACCCGCCATGCCTCACGCCTGGGCAAGCTCGGGATTGGGAGCACGTCTCAATCCGCCGTTCAACTACGGCGACGGAGGCCCAGGCGGTTGGTGGATCGTATTCGAGCCGGAGCTACACCTGGACGAGGACATCCTCGTACCCGATCTGGCCGGTTGGCGCCGGGAGCGGATGCCGGACTATCCCGATACCGCTTACGTCACCCTCGCGCCGGACTGGGTCTGCGAAGTGCTCTCCCCCGGAACCCGCAGACTGGACCTGCACGAAAAGCGTCCGGTCTATGCCCGCGAAGGCGTCTCCTGGCTTTGGCTCGTCGACCCCGCCGATCGCACTCTCGAAGCGTTCGAGCTTCAGGAAGGTCACTGGCTGCTCATCGCGAGCGCAAAGGACGACGAGCCCGTGAACATCCGACCTTTCGACGCGATCACTTTCAGCTTAGGCGATCTCTGGCCCTGACAGGCAAGCACACGACTGCCTGTCCGGCTTTCTCCACAAGCTCCTGCAACTCCCGATGGTGATGTGCGTTGCAAAGCGCTTGCTCCAACCCTGCCATCGGCCAATAGCAAGGCCACGGAGTGGACGCCTCTCCCGAGGGCATCGCAATTTGTTGGCGGAATGTCTTTACTGTTGCTCGCTGCCACCGTCGCAGCCTGCGCGACCGACAAGAACCTCTACCGGACGTCTGGCGCGCCGCGCCCGCTCTCGGCAAAGCGCAAGGCGGCGCGCGTCGCCGCGCCGAAGAGCGCGAATCCGCCGATCAGCGCGTACATCGTCCCATCGAACCGCTGCCCGATGAGCATGCCGAGAGGAACCGAGACGAGGGTACCAAGCGATGCGACGACTGCCGCCCCCACGCCGGCGATGTGCCCGAGCGGGGTCATCGCAAGCGCCGTGAGGTTGCCGAAGAGAACCCCGACGCACATGAAGACGCCCGCGAGGTAAGCCATGAAGAGCCACAGCGGGGGGAGGCCATCGAAGGCAACAGCGCCCGCCCACATGGCAAGCGACACCGCGGCGACGAGCGTCGAGGCCACCTTGCAGAGCATGCGCATTCCATGGCGCATCACCAGACGCCGGTTTACAAGCAGAGCGATGCCTATCGCGAGTGCGAGGGAGGCGAAATACGCCGGAAACAGCACACCCGTGTCGTACGCCTGCTGGAAGATCTGCTGCGCGGAGCTCAGATACGCGATGAACGGCGCGAAGATGAGCCCGGAAGAGAGGGTGTAGCCGAGGGCGGCACGGATCCTCACGATCTCCGTCGACGGGATAATCGGGCTGTCGCCCGCGCGCGCTCGACGCTCAGTGCGACACGAGCCTCTCCGCGTCCCCGGAGCGGCCGGCTTGCAGGGCGGTGTCCCACGGCGAAGGCGCCGAAGCCCGGCAGGCGTAATGTCCCGTCGCCCCGCCAGCGCTTCCTCGATCGCGTCCAGCACGGCCATCAGCGTCGCATCGGCGTCTCTCCTGCCCGACCCCGTGGCACCGTCGGCCAGCCCGGCGACCACCGAACGGTTCATTGCCTGTCTCCTTCAGGGTGTTTTCGTGTTGCCTGCCATCGCGCCGTCAGCCTGGGTTCCGCACCGTGCGCCCGAAACGCACAACCAATGCCCGCGGTAACGGGGCCGTGTTGACGACGATTTCCGTCGTCGTGCCGTCGGCAGGTTGCGCTCCGAAGGGACGCGAGAGCGCGAGCGTCTCGCTGCCCTCGTCATGCGCATCGTTCGGAACCGGCACCGCGACCGTCTTCTCCGTCTTGCCCGGCGCGAAATGCACCGCCCGCTCAGTCGCGTCCCTGGTCCTGCGTCCCCGGCAGGCTCGACAAGGCAAGGACCGCCTGCGCCACCTCGAATTGCCGCGATCCCCCAAGCTTGGCGAATATGTGCTTGAGGTGTGTGCGCACGGTGCTGTACCGGCGGCCGGTTGCCGTTGCGATTTGGCGCAGGGTCAGGCCTTGCGCAAGCATCGCCGCAATCTCGGTCTCCGCCGGCGTGAGTCCCAGTATCGCCTTGACGAGATCCGGCTCGATGCGCGCCCGGCTCACCGGATCGGCGACCAGCACGAGGCCGGCCACACTACGGGAGCGATGACCCGCGTCCGCTTTCGACACCGGCTTTACGTGCAGCGCCAACTGGGGCAGCGACGGCTCTCGCTTCACCAGCATCGAGCCGCTCACGCCCTGTCCGACAAGGAGAGGCAACGCCCCGCCCAGCAGCTTCTGGAGCCTTGCGTCGTCGTCCGGCCAGGTGGCGCGCAACGACTTGCCCTCGTCGGACAGCCCGTCGTTTCGGCGAAGCAGGTCCCGCGCACTGTCGTTGGTCTCCACGATCCGCCCGCGCGGGTCCAACTGGATGACGCCCATGCGGGTGTTGGAGAGGAGCTCGATGGCCGACGCGCCGAGGGCATCCGCGTCCACGAGTGCGGAGCGGACGCGAACGTACTGGCGCAGGTGGGGAAGAACCCGCGCGACCATGTCGACTCGCGAAGTGGTCCAGCCGCTCGAGTCAACCGGGTTCGCAATTCCCCACAGGATGCGCGAACCGTCGGGTCCGTCGAGGCGCACGCTCAGGCCGTTGTCGTACTCGAAACGCGGCGCTGACTCGTTGTAGGCAATCGACGTCCTGCGCTCTTCCTCGCTGAACAGATCGGCGAAGCGATCGATTTTGCCGACCGGGAGCTGCCTCCATCGCGGGAGACTTTCGTCTTCCGGATAGTAGGTTCGAAAGTACTCTTCGAGCCACGCTCCGCGGTCTTCTCCACGATAGTAGGTTTTTGCGAAGAATAATCGGATGTTGTCCGCGGGGAACCCGTCCTCGAACGTCAGCAAGTTGCCCCTTGCCCCGCAGGCCTCGTCGATGAGCGCGGCAGCGTGCGGCCAGCGGGCGTCGTCCAGCATAGCCTCGTTGAGCGTTTCCACAATCCGTTCGAATGCGTCCCGCTCTCCCATTTCACGCGCGCGCCATCGATATCGTCGTCTTGATCCGCCCCCTCCGATTCTGCTCCAATGCTGACCTTGGCGCCTGTACGACACCACGGTGGCGGCGCCACCCGGTGCGGACAGGCAAGGTCCGTGGACATGATTCGCGATCCAATGCCATCTGCGTTATCCTCAATTGCGGTAAATCAGATGCGGGAAATGCATATGTCCCGCAATCCGCCAATTGGGGGAGACGGCATGCGTCTCGTCGCTGCGGTGTGCTATCCTGCGGCCCGCCGACGATCCGCCTGAGCGCCTGTTGCGTCTCCTTCCTCCCTCCCGGAACTGCGGCGTGGAAACGCGCCGTGACGCCGCTCAGGGGGTTCCGGTCAGCCGACAACGCTGGCCTCGTGTTTCTACATGTCCTTCGCTCTCGCCGCGCGTCGCCCTGCACCCGTGCGCTGCGTGCCGTGTCGGGGTCGGCCCGGACGCACTCTGTGGGCAAGCCGTCCGCTCGGGGAAGAAATTGCGCTAAGCGGCATCGCGGCGCGCCTCGCGGCACTTGCCCCGCCCCGGGGCGACGGTTCCTTGTTTGCCGGGCGTCGCGTGGTTGCCGCGCGCGCCAAGACCCGACGTGAGATCCGCCCGGGATCGGGTGTAGCGGGGCCGGCAGCGGGAGGAGAGTGGCACCGGCTGACGCCCGTGCCGCGCCTGAGCCTTGCCGCCCGGGAGGGATGCCCCGCGGTGGGAAGCGCCCCGGCGGGCAAGACGCCTGACGGTCGAGCGGTTCGGAACGAGCAGGACGGCCCGGCCTTCCCGGCGTTCACGGTCTCCAGCACTTCCGGCGAGCGACCGGTTTTGGACGGCGCCCGAGCGGCATATCCGGCCGCAACTTATTTGCCGATCTACATCAACTGGGGGACGCGCGGACTCGCCCGACTCGCCTAGCCTCCCCGCGAAGAGGAGGAAACGCGGGCGGTGAGGAACGTGTCGTGCATCGTTACAACGGCCGCGAGCCTGTTCCCGTCATTTCTTTCGGCGCGGGCAAGGGCGACGCGGACTTGTCCGGGGAGCGGAGTCCTTCGCGCGCGGCGGTCCGCCGGGGCTTCCGCGCCGCCGCCAGAATTCCGCCGGCCTTCGCCGCATTCTGCGCGGCTGTCCTTCGGGCGCAACCCGACAGCCGGGTCGGCAACGGACGATACGGCCTGATGGGGCCGCTTCCTGGAACACCGCCTCGGCACCTTCCGATACCGACACCGAAAAGGTGAGGAGATCCGACGATGATGGACCGGATAACGGGAAAGCTCCGCAACCTTGGGGTTGTGGGCGTGACGGCAATGGCATTCCTCGCAGCGTTGATGCCGACGGAAGCTTTCGCGGCATGCACCGGCCAGTCCTATAGCCAAAGCTATTGTCTCGAGGGCCGGCGCAGCAATCCCAGCATCTTCCAGGATGCCTACTGGCGCGCGAAGAACATCTGCCGGGGCAACATGAAGGTCGAGATCAGCTTCTACGACAGAAGTTCCGGCGGCAGCCAGGGTTCCAAGGAATTCACCCTCGCCTACAACGAACAGAGGAGCGACCACACCGAGTCCGGCGTGGCCCATGTCCGATGCTGCGACAGCGGCACCGCCTCGCTGAGCATCGACGGCCGGAGCGTCAAGCTGTGCGACGTGACCGGGGACGAGTACTCAGACTGGCAGCAGGCAAACCCGGTCATCACCACCGAGGAATGCGCGGCAGAATGGGCGCTCAGCGACGCCTCGGAGCATTGCGGAGACCCGGATATCGAGGTCGTCGTCGAGAGCGGCGGCAGCAACCGTTGCCAAATCTCAGCGACCTGTACGCCGAACGGCCTCAGCTACAGCTTCACCAAAGGCGTCAGGTCGGCTCTGGACAATGTCTCGGACCTTTATATCTGCAAGGAAGGGTTCAGCCATTCCGAGTGCGATTACACCTGCGACGACCACTATTGCAGCAACGCCGACTGCATCGCGGAGTTCAACGAGAGCCCGGCTGCCGACAGCTGCCATAACCTGAGCACCTCGTTCACCGGGCCGGACAAATGCGACCTCACGGCGGACTGTCCGACACCGAACAACTGGTTCTACCACCTCACCCTCGACGATATCGATGTGGAGAACGTGGACAGGGTCTGCAATTACTACGGCACGCGCCTGAAGGTCGGAGGGTGCTGACGGCAAGGAGACATGGTGCGAACCGCCTGTCTTTGCCTGATCCCGTTCCTATGCGCCGTCTGGTCGATATCGTACGCGCGTGCAGAGGAACCCGACAGGCCGGAGCGCCGTCCGGTCCCTCTCAGGCTTGAAGACGCAGTCGGGCTGGCACTCGCTGACAGTCGCGCCGCCATCGCCGCCCGACTGGGGCGACAGGAGCAAAAGCTCTCGCTGGAGAGGGCCGAGGAACGCTACGACCCCTCGGCCAGCCTGCGCCTGGGCACGACCGCGCAGAGCCGTGGGGACGAGACAGCATATGTCGCCCTCGGACCGAGCCTGCGGATCCGGACCGGCGGCACTTTCGCACTCGCCTTGCGCAAGCCGCTGGCCGGAGAGCGCGACCGGGAGACGAGCACGACACTCACCTTTCAACAGCCGTTATTGAAGGGGTTTGGGGCCGATCTGGACACCGGGCCGCTGCGCCGCGCGCGTCTCGATGAACGCATCGCCGCACGCGCCTTCCGGGATGCGGCATCCGCCATCGTCGACTCGGTGGTCTCTGCCTACCGCGGAGTGCTGAGGGCGGAACGGAGACTCGTCATCGCGCGCGAGGCGCTGGAACGCGCACAGCGGCAGCTCGGGATCAACCGGACGCTGGTGGAAGGGGGCCGGATGGCGCCGCAGGACCTGGTGCAGACCGAGGCCGACATCGCCAACAAGGAATATGCCCTGATCGATGCGAAGAACCGTCTGGAAACCGCCACGTCCACCCTTGTCGACACGCTCGATCTCGAAGAGGGCGTGCGCATTGAGGTGCAGGACGAACCGCCTGTCGAGCCGGAGCGGCCGGACCTGGAGGAAAGCCTTGAGACGGCGTTTGCACGCCGGACGGACTGGCTCAGTGCCGAGATCGGCATGGAACTGGCGCGCATGGGGCTCAGGACAGCGGAGAACAACATGCTGCCGGACCTCACACTGAGCGCGGAGGCAGCCCATGGCAGCGGGCAAGACCGCACGGACTGGAGCGGCGGGCTGAACCTGACCGTGCCGCTCCAGAACGACGAACCGAGGCGGACGCTGACGCGCGCGCGCAACAGCCTCCGACGGGCGGAGATGGCGATGGCCGAGACGCGGCAATCGATCCGCATCGAGGTGCTCGGGACGGTGCATGATGTGGCGGTGGCGCTGCGCCAGATCGACCTCTCCCGCCAGGCACAGGTGCTCGCAGCGCGCAAGCTCGATATCGAGCGCCGCAAATTGCAGCAGGGCCTTTCCACCGCCTTCCAGATATCCCGCTTTGAAGATGACCTTGTAGCCACGCAGAACCGAGAACTCGAAGCGGTGGCGCGTTACCGGGACTCACTGTCCAGGCTCGATCGAACGCTTGGCACCACGCTCGACCGATGGGGTGTATCGGTAGAACAGGTGGGTCGGTGACCGACCCCGATATCCACCGGGAAGTGCTCGACAATCTCGAGGACGGTGTACTTGTCGTCGGCATGGGCGGGAAGGTCCGGACGCTGAACCCGGCCGCCGAGCGCATACTGGGCCTGAATGCCGACGAGGTCGCGGGGAAGGGTTTCGCCGAACTCTTCGTCACGCGGGAAGGCTTCGACGATTTCACGCAGATGGTGATCGACGCCACGGCAGAGCAGTCGATCGGCCGGCGCCGCGTGATTCAGGTGGACGGGGGCAACGAAACCCGGGCGCTCTCCATCGTCACCTCGTACCTCCGGCGCAAGAGGGCTTCGGAACCGATGGCGGTGATCGCGGTATTCAGCGATATCACCGAACTTCGCGATTTGCGGGAAACGGAGCTCAGGCTGGCCCGCGAAGCGGAGACCCAGCATCGCAGCCTTCAGGATGCATACCTTGAGATCGAGGACCGCAATGCCGCTCTGGCGCAGGCGCTGCGCAAGGTACGTCTGGTGCAGGGTCTGGGCGCGGTGCTCGCCGTTGCCCTGTTTCTCGGAGCCGGTTTCTGGACTTCGCGTTCGCTGGACCTTTTCGAGGGAGAGGGGATCGAGGCGTCCGCGGCCTCCGACGGCGCTGAACGCCGACTGACCGTGAAGCCGCGTCCCGTCTCCGACAGCATCACATTGAGAGGAACGCTGAAGCCGTGGCGGATCATACCGGTGCGCAGTCCCGTCGATGGCACCGTCGAGTCCGCCTACTACCGGATCGGACAGAAGGTTGTGGAAGGCGAAACACTGCTGAAACTGGATATCAGCCGCGCCAGGCTCGACCATAGCTCGGCCAGCCGCCGCCATGCCGAGGCGCTCAAGAGGCTGAGGGACCTGGAGGACTGGGAGAACAGTCCGACGATGACCAAGGCCCGGCGGAACTTCATCAGGGCGCGGCTCGACCTGGAAAGCCTGCGCACGAAGATCAACAGGAGCCGGTTCCTGTTCGAAGAAGGGCTGATTCCGGTATCCGAGCACGAGGATGCGGAGCGGGAGTTCAAGGGACAGGAACTGGATTTCGCAGCTGCCGAGGAAGAACTGGAAGCCACGCGTTTGGAAGGCAACGAGGAACGGTTGAATGACGCGCGGCTTGGCCTTGAAGCAGCGCGTATGGAGTTGCGGGCTACCGAAGCGGCACTCAAGTACGACGAGGTGCACGCCCCGGTATCGGGTGTCGTGCTGGCGCCGCAGCGCGCGGGCCAGGAGATGGTTCCCGGCAGATCGCTGAAGGCCGGAGGGCAAGTCCTGGAAATCGGCGACTTCTCGCGCATGGCCGTCACGACACAGGTGGACGAGGCGGATGTCGCCAAGCTCCGGGTGGGCCAGAAAGTCACCGTCAGGGGCAACGCCTTTCATGGGCTCGCGCTCAAGGGAAAGGTCACGCATGTCTCCTCGCAAGCGGACCCCAAGTCGCGCAGCATCCCGAAGTTCGACGCAAGGGTCACGCTCGATGCGGTGGATCCGGACGAGGCGGCGCAACTCCGCACCGGCATGTCGGCCCGGCTTACGATCGTCACCTATGAGAACCCGACGGCCATGCTGGTGCCGATCGACGCGGTGCGCAGCCGGGGCGGCGAGCACCGTCTGCTGGTCATCGATCCCGAGACCGGCGAGGCTGAGGTCCGCGAGGTCGAGATCGGCCCGACGACACGGACCTCCGTCGAGATCCGGGCCGGCCTCAGGGCGGGCGAAACCATCCTGCTGCCGGGACGATGAGTGGAGGGCCGCCATGGGAAAACTCAATTTCGCCAACCAGCCCGTCTGGACCGGCGACAATCTCGCCATCATGCCGGGCATTCATTCGGATTTGGGCGATCTCAGCTACCTCGACGCTCCGCTCAACTCAAAAACTGACCATGCCGCGCCGATCGGCAGCAAGGCGGCCGGGGCCGCGAGCAGGGACACATGGTCGCCGGGCACCCTCGATGCCCTTCAGCGCCTGGAGGCCGATCATATCATCGCACGGGCGAAGGGCGGGACCGACCATGTCGGCAACCTCCAGCTCCTCGGCGGACACCGCAACCGCGTGAAGGGAGACCGGGGCATGGTAGAGCTGCGCCCGAAACTCCGACTGCCAAGAGCGTCCTGAGCGCCAGGAAAGAGATGCTGGAGCTTTCCGATGTCCGCAAGACGTTCCGGCGGGGGCCGGTCGAGGTAAAGGTCCTGAGGGGAGTCGACCTCCGCGTGGAGGCGGGCGACCTCATCTCGATCATGGGGCCGTCCGGCAGCGGCAAGTCCACGCTCATGAACATACTGGGCCTGCTGGGGCGCCAGACAAGCGGCATCTACCGGTTGAACGGCCGCGACGTCTCGACCATGGACGACCGCGAACTCTCGGCGTTCCGCAACCGGCATATCGGTTTCGTGTTCCAGTCGTTCAATTTGCTGGGGCATCTGACGGCGCTGGAGAACGCGGCCCTGCCGCTTGTCTATCGCGGCCTCGGACGGCGGGACGTGCGCCGGCGCGCGCAAGGCATCCTGGAGAAGGTCGGCATGGGCGACCGGCTGGATCACAGGCCTGACCAGCTGTCGGGCGGCCAGAAGCAGCGGGTGGCGATTGCACGGGCGCTCGTGGGCGAGCCGGGAGTGGTACTGGCCGACGAACCGACCGGAGCGCTCGACTCCGACACGGCCGACGAGGTGATGCGGCTCCTGGTCCGGCTCAACCGGGATGAGGGTGTCGCGGTGGTCATCATCACGCACGCTCCTTCGGTATCCCGGCAATGCTGCCGGCAGACCCTGATCCGGGACGGCGCATTGCTGGAAGACGGCGACACGGCATGAGACACACCAGTCCCGCACTCATGGACAGCCTGCGCGAGGCCTTGCGGAGCCTCTTGCGGGCCCGGCTGCGCACCGTGCTCGGCCTCATCGGCATCGCCATCGGCATCGCTTCGGTGATCGCCATGGTCTCGATAGGCGAGGTCGCCACCGCCGAGGCCCGCAAACAATTCGAGGCCCTCGGCACCGATATCGTCACAGTCAAGACGGCGAAGGACTACAGGGGCCCCGGGATTGCCTTGGAGGCCGCGCTGTCGCTGACGGACTCGCTGTCCGCCATCTCCGCGGCATCGCCGACCATTCTTGGCGGAACCAACTTCGTTCATGCCGGCCGGCGCGTGGGCACCGGCTCCGTCAAGGGGGTCAGAGCGTCCTATGCGGACCTCGTGAAGCTCGAAATCGCGGAGGGGCGGTTCGTGTCGGACCTCGACGCCGGAAGCCTGTGGTGCGTGGTCGGCGCGAACGTTGCCGCAGCCATTCGCCGGGCCGGAACGCTCGACCCACTAAGCGCCGAGCTTGAGGTTGACGGACGCTTCTACCGGGTCGCCGGCGTGCTGCGAAACCGTGAGGAAACCCATGGCCTTCCCTTCGAAGTGGACGCAGACAAATCCGTGTTCGTCCCGGCTGTCACGGCCTGGCGCGCCACGCCGAATCCGGAGGTCGGAACGATCATCGCCCGCGCCGCGCCCGGCATCCACCATGAAGATGCGGTGCGCGCGATCAAGACCTGGTTCAATGAGCGGCAGCCGGAACTCAAGCTGGAGGTAAGAAGCGCCAAGCAGCTGATCGCACAGATGGAAAACCAGCTGGGCCTGATGGCCATGCTGTTGGGTGCGGTCGGCAGCATCAGCCTCGTCGTCGGCGGTATCGGTGTCATGAACATCATGCTGATTTCGGTCGCGGAACGTCGGCGCGAAATCGGTGTCCGCCGGGCGCTCGGCGCCAGCCGGATCGACATAAGGCGTCAATTCCTGGTCGAGTCGGTCATTCTGACGCTCGTCGGCGGCAGTTTCGGCTTTGTCATCGGCAGCGTCGCCACCTGGGGCATCTGCGAGTTCACAGACTGGGACTTCTTCGTTTCACCGCTCTCGGTGGTCGTCGGGCTCGTCATCTCGTCGGCCGTGGGTATCTTCTTCGGCATCCAGCCCGCCTACCAGGCCTCCCGTCTCGATCCCATCGTGGCATTGCAGGGAGAATGAGGTTCCGCAGCCCCGGCACGACAGCCGGAGCGGACTGAAGTCCACTCAGGCCCCCGACCCGCCCGGGGCCGCCCAAGCTCATGAACCCGCCCCGGCGCGATGCGCAGTTTGGAGACAAAGGATCGGGTGGAGCTCAGCCTGTCGGCCAGACCCTGCCCGCTTCCTACTGGGCGAGGCAGCGGGGCCTGTCGCGGTTACAGGAGTCCGGAGCACGCCGAGAATCTCCTCAGCGATGTCTCCAACGCGCACAATGTCAGGCCGGTACGCGTTCACGCCTGCGGACAGCGGCAATTCAAGATGCGTGAATTCCGAAGGAGACCGGACGGCCCCCTTGCAGAGCGGGTACCCGTCCCGGGCGGCGGGGCGAATCCGGCTTCCAACCCGGCCCGCGATGGCCCGCCGCGACCCGGCGTCCCGGGTGTCGGACCGCGCGGCGCGGACTTCGGGCGATTCCATGGCTACCGCCCCTGGAAAACCGCCGCGCCCGAGCAACGCACGCGCAGAACGGCAGCGAAACGGTGCCGCCAGCCGGTCCGTGTCGCCCCCACCCGTTTTGAAAGAATCCAAAAAGGCAGCATCAATGCTGCCATCACAATGCACGGTGCGCGCGCCCTACCGCATTCCCGCTATTGCGCACGAGTTGTTGACGGAGCAAGAGAGTCCTTGCGCCCCCCAATTGGGGTAGGCGGGGAACTTTTTTTGAGGTTCAAGCGGGCCTGATGCGTCCGGGATGTCGAAACGCCAGCCCCCTTCCGGCAGCGCGGCCGTCATGGGTGTGGCGATGCACAAGGTCACGGGACCAGACATGGTCCGCCCGCTCGGCGCGCCGCGCAATGCGGGAGCCGTCGTTCAGCTTCAGGCGGTCCCATGAGTTGTTTGCCGGGCCCCGTCAGCCCCTCGCGCCGCCGCAGGACCTAGAAATGGGCTTTGGCGAGAGCAACAGCATCGAGTCCGATCTGCGCCCCGATGAGCCGTCCCGGGATGTCGTCCGCCGGCGGGTGGATGCCGCCCCATATGCGCGACAGGCTGCACTGGTCGGCGGCGTCGCGATAGGTCGCCCATTGCAGCACCATGTCCACTGATGGCCCACGCTCGAAGACCAGGAACCCGTTCGCCGGGATCCGGAACTCACTCATGCCGCCGGGAAAGAACGGGTCGCCGGTAAGCGCCGTCAGCACCTCCGCCGCAGCCCGAGAATAAGTGGAATGACCCGAGACATAGCCCGCGAAGGGCGGGGTGACGAACGTGGGCCGCTGGTAGGGCCACCAGTGTTCCGCGAGAATCCAGCCGACACCGGCCGCGTCGGTCGCCGGGTCGGCTACGTGGTCGGGCCCGCGCCAGGCCCGTATCTTGATCTTGCCCGCATGCGCACCGTCCTCGCCCGCGAGAGGGTCGTCCGGGCCGACCAGCTCGATCAGGCCGGCCGTTAACGGGATGCCGTCGGCGGACCATGAAGGAAGCGCGGGATCGCTGGACTGTCCCTGGTCCGCCATGAACCTGATTGCCGAGATCGGCCGGACATAGTCATACCAACCCTTGACCCCCCATGAAGCGATGGCGGCGTCGTGCATCGCTCCGCCCAGGGCGAAGTATGTCTTCACGTCCCATTCGAGCGGATCGAGAACGGGCCCCTCCCCCCCGAGCCGCCTGACCAGCTTCTCGTGGTCGCTGACCGCATTCAGGATCGCGTACCAGTGGCCGGGCGGGGTCTCGGAGTCGGGTCCGTCGGCCCAGAACTCGGCGAGCGCGCGCGCATAGTCGCCGCGCGGCACGACCTGGGGCACGTAGGGCTCGCCCGTGGCGGGATTGACCCGGTGACCCGGACCGTGCGGGTTCCCGTCGTAGAAGGAAGGATAATCCTCGACCCTGCGCGGCAGAGCGGAGATGTTGCCGATGCCCGAAGGCGCGATGTCCATCAGCACGCCGTCCGCAGGCGAAAGCTCGGACGACCACCGGGCAACCAGCGAGAAGCCCCACCTGTAGTGTCCGGACAGGGAATCTCTCGAGAATGGCGGCGGGCCGGGATCGTGGTAGACGTACCAGTCGGCCCCGTCCCTGCGATAGACTGAAAGGTCTTTCCCTGACAGCGCGAAGGGCAGGACCCGGCCCCACTCGGGAGTAACGAAGACGGAAATGTTGTCCGCTGCGAATCCCGCCTGGTCCACGAAGCTCGCCAGATGGAGGGGTTGCCAGCGGTCGGGATCCGCGAGGTCCGGATTGCCCGGACGCGACGGCTTCAGCTTCCTGTTGACAGGCTCGTAGTGGAGGCTTGCGTAGTTGTTCGCCTCGTTGGAGCCGTCCTCAAACCCCCGGGCGATGTAGAGCGCGCCGATGCAGGCGCCCAACGCCGCCGCGGGCCCGCTGTTGCCGGCGTCGTATCCAAGCGCTGCCATGAGCGTATCGGCGTTGCGCAGGGTTGCGGACGCCCCCGGCGAATGCCGGAAGCGGTGCCGGATGAGGCGCCACGCAGCATGGCTGATGGCTTCCCGTCGCGCGGCAGGGATGCCATCGGCAGACGGAACCGGCGTCGGCTCGCAGACGGGGTCGGGGTCGCCGAACAGGTAGGGCCTCGCCGTTCCGGAATACGAGGCCCAGGCGTCGTACATGGCGGCGGACAGATGAAACAGGTTTCGGGCATGGACCGTCGGCCGCGAGAGATCGTCGCGGATCGCCTGCAACAGTACCTCGATCCAGCGCCGCGCGACCGAGATACCGGGGTCCGACAGTGCCGGCCCCGGCAGGAAGTTGGCAAAGATCGTCGCGTCGTTCGCCGGCATGACGAATGTCGTGCGGGGCGAGCGATCGTCGGCAAATGTCCCGCCGCCCTCGCTGCTCCAGTGGCTGAAGCGATAGTTGTCTGCAGGTGCGCCGGCCTCGACGGAGACCGTTTCCCCTTCGGCATGGAGACCGCCTTCAGCGCCGCCCGCAACGCTGAGCACGGAGCCGCGGTGCGGCGGCTGACGGATGCTGAGACGACGGTCGGCCAGGATGTTCTCCAGCCGGCTGACCTCACCGCCCGGGCCGGGCCACATCACCTCCACCGCGGATACCGTTTGCTCCCGGCCGAGGCCGAAGTGCAACGTCGCAGGCCCCTGGGACAGGTAGCCGTCGCCAAACCGAACCTCTTGCGTCTGGCTGCCTGACGGAGTGTGGACGACCACGCGGGCGCCGATCGCCTCCGGGTTGGCATGCCGGCCGACGAGGTCGAGGGCGAGCCAGTGATTGCCGGTCTCGAAGGCGTTGCGATAGACGGTCGGAGCGGCGCCCAGATTGGCGATGAAGATGTCGACCCTGCCATCGCCATCGTAGTCCGTGCAGACGACGCCCCGGCCCTGGCCGGTGTGATCGATACCGAGTTCGCTTCCGCGTTCCGAGAAGGTGCCGTCTCCGTTCGACATGAACAGGCGCGACCTGTCCTCGAGAAATTCGAGCACGCTCTCCCTGTCTTCAGCTTCGCTGGGATCGTTGTCCACATTCCACCCGTTGGTATGAAAGAGATCGAGGTGGCCGTCATTGTCGAAATCCGCCCAGCAGGCGCCCCAGCCCCAGCCGCCCTCGCGAACGCCGGCGGCCTCGGTTGCATCCTCGAACCTGCCCGTCCCGTCGATGTTCCGATAGAGGCGGTTCCCGGTGGTTCCCTGGCCGCCGCTCTTGTCCGGGTCGAAGATGCTGGTCACGAACCAGTCGATATCGCCGTCCCGGTCGTAGTCGCCGGCCGAGGCGCCCATGCCGTTCTCGTCGGTCAGTACTGTCTTCCCCGTTTCGACGAAGGCGATACCGCGGTCGTTGCGCAGAATCTGGCTCGTCCCGAAGTCGCCGGCCAGCAGCAGATCGGGATCGCCGTCTCCATCGATATCGGCGAATGTCGGCGTGAAGGCGTAGTGGAACGGCGTGCCCGACCTGCGGGTTTCCCGGGCATGCATGAGGATTTCGCTCACGTCCCGATAGCGTCCCCTGCCGTCGTTTCGCCAGAGAAGGTGCGAGGGAGGGCGCACCCGGTTCGGAATTCTGCTCCAATGTGAAAAGAACAGGTCCAGGTCGCCGTCGCTGTCGTAGTCCGCCGCCGCCATGGAGTAGGCCGCCTGGTTGTGCCGGATACCGGAAATGCCGGGCGCCGTCGCGAACCGCCCTGTTCCGTCGTTGCGGAAGACCTGGACGCCGGTCTGCTGAAGCGACACGAAATCCTTCCGGCCGTCGCGGTCGAGATCGATGAAATACCCCGCCCAATCCATGTCCGCAGGTTCGATGCCGCGATTGCCGTCACGCTCCACGAAGCCGGTGCCGTCATAGCTGAACAGACGGCCCGTCTTGCCGACTCCATGGGCGACGTAGAGATCGAGCTTGCCGTCATTGTCGATGTCGGAGAGCGACAGGCCGGCAGCCTCGGGTTGTGCGCCGGCTTCCTCCAACAGTCTCCCCGAGCCGGGCACCACCGGGTAGTCGAGGCCGATCGCGGCCGAGACCTCCACGAAGCCGCGCCCTCGATATACCGCGTCTTCAGCCGACACCTCGTTCCAACCCGCAACGAACAGAAGGGCAAGGAAGAAGCGACACGACAGGCGTGCGCCACGGCGCGGACCCGCGTTTCCCTGTCGTGCCGCCTTCATGGATGCGTTCCGTGCGCGTCCAGCATCGATCCCCTCACGGAATGGGCTCCTGGCGTCGGACAGTTTCAGGCGGCCGATTTGACCGGCTCGCGGAACTGTTCCTCCTCGAAGCCTCTGGGGCTCGCATAGCCAAGAGCCGAGTGCAGGCGCCTCTTGCCATGGCTGTCGATGAAGCGCGGCAGGTGTTCCGGGACGTCTTTGGAGCCGTTACCGGTCTTGGGGACAGACCCCTCGATCTTCAGCGTCTTCATGAAGCTCTCCATCAGAGCGTTGTCGTTGAGCTGGCTGCGTCGTCCCATCGAGCCGGTCGGTCTCTGGGAGTCCGGTTAGGGATGGATCGCGCGCCCTTCGGTCGGCGTTCTTCGGCTATGGAGCGGTCTTGGGCCCGGTGATGACGGGCATGGGCCCGCTTCTCGGCTACCGTCCTTGCGGCCGAGCTCCCCTGAGAACTCGAGTTCCGGGACCTGCTCGCCGACCAGGCCTTCGAAGGCCGCGATCCAGGAGACCGCTCCAGCGCCAAACTAATATTCACAAAATCTCCCTCAATTGGGGGGCGGCAGTACTCACCTGAACTCATACACTTTTAATGAAAATTCAGGTTCCGTGCGAGGCTCTTGCAGACCCATGCCGCATTCTCCCGCCGAAGGAATGCCGAGCCGGCATCCCGCGCTACTGTCCGGGCTGCGGCCGACATGTTTGTTCGACATACAGCATGCGCCGCCGTTGTTGTTGCGTGGGCATGCTAGTCCGCTTCTTCGCCGTGCAGTTCACCGATCCAACGAGGTCTCCGGACAGGAAGAGGGAAAGGGTATTGGACGATGAAGACACCCATCGCATTTCGAACGGTAATCGCCGCTTTGTCGGTCATGTTTTTCACGGCTGCTGCATCGGAGGCCTTGGCAGCATGCGGATCGAGCCAGCGGATGAGCCACCGAGATTCCCGCTGCCTCGAGGCGTCGTGGGACAACAATTACTGGCCGCACACGACCACGTATGAGGTAAGAAGCGTTTGTGACCGTTGGGGCAAGGTTGTCGCGAAAATAGACCTCAAGAGCGCAGCAGACCACACTCTGCATCTGAACAACAGTGATTGGCGACGTGCCGAAGGGTCGTTTCGGGTAAGATGGATTTACTGCTGCAAGGACATAAGCGACCTCTGCAACACATCGGAAATGAAGACAAATGAGAGTTGTCGCGACGGCTTCGAAGACCGCGATGAAGTCGACGACTGTACTCTTGACGACGGGACTTCCGGAGCGCGGATCAGGGGCGACCATTGCGTATATAACGCAAGTTGCCTTGACGATGCGTCGCAACCGAACCAGACGTCGCTCTCCATCCACCGAGCGGACCTGGAGTTCCTGAAAAACTGCAACGGCGTCCTGAAAAGGGATTCCTGCTGATCCTGCCGGCCGAAGGAGGGGGCCTCGCTGAGCCGTGATGGAATGTTCGCCGATCTGGCGGCCCCGTTTCTCGCGGGCGCGGCGTCCGGCGCCGCCGGGTGCCGCCCCAGGGTACAGTATGCGGTCGAGATGCTCTCGTGCATGGCGCGGTGATGATCTGACATGTGCTCCGTGCGGATGCCGTAACGGTTGGACCCGGTCAGGCGGCTATGGACAGCGGTCCGTTCGCCATTGCGGGACAATGGGAGTTCGATCCCCCGTTCGCCGCGCCCGGAGCGTAGCGCCAACGTCTTGCCGGAGAAGTCCCACATGCCGCAGAGCGCCGGGGCATAGTCGAATCGGATCTGCAAAGCCCCGCGCCGGTCCCCGAGACGAGCCTTGAGGCAGGCGCAGAAACTGGATCTCTAGCCGTAAGCTCTTCTGCCCTGCGCGAGAACCCGGTCGCGATATACCACCCGGAGTTGGCGGGGCGTCGGCCGGGCGCGGCGCCGCTTCCGAACCCGAATGAACGAGAAAGAATCTACCCCAACTGGGGGGCGGCAGTAATCGCCCGAACTCGTAGACTTTCGACGAAAACCAGGTTCCGTGCGAGGTTCATACAGGCCATGCCGCATTGCCACGCCGAAGGAATGCCGAGCCGGCATCCCGCGATATTGTCCGGGCCGCGGCCGTCAGGCCAGTCCGACATGCAAAATGCGCCGCCTTCGTTGTTGCCCTGGCACGCCAGGGCGCTCCCTCGCCGTGCAGTTCACCCATCCAACAAGGTCTCCGGACAGCAAGAAGGAAAGGGTATCGGACGATGAACACGCGCATCGCATTTCGAACGGTAATCGCCGTTCTGTCGGTCATGTTCCTCACGGCTGCGGCATCGGACGCCTGGGCGGCGTGCGGATCGAGCCAGCGGATGAGCCACCGCGATTCCTTCTGTCTCCAGGCGTCGTGGGACAACAACAGCTGGCCGCACACGACGTCGTATGAGATGAGAAACATCTGCTCTTCCTGGGGCAAGGTCGTCGCGAAAGTCGACAGAAAAGACGATTCGGACCTCACATTGCACCTGGTCAACGACTCCACGAGAACCGGCAGCGGGTGGTACAGGATCAGGTGGATTTACTGTTGCAAGGACATAAGCGATCTCTGCAACAGGTCGGACATGCAGACAAACGCGAGCTGTCGCGAAGGCTTCGAGGACAACAACGAACTCGACGACTGCACGCTCGACGCGGGGTCCGAAGGAGCGAGGATTCAGGGCGAGCAGTGCGTATACAGCGCAAGCTGCCTCGACAATGCGTCGCAACCGAACGAGACGACGTTCATCGTCTTCCGACCGGACGTGGACGATTTGAAGAATTGCAACGGCGTCTTGAAACAGGATTCCTGCTGATCCTGCCGGCAGAAAGAGGGTGCCTTGCTCTTCCGCGATTGAATGATCGCCGAACTCGCGGGCGTGGCGTCCGGCACTGCCGAGCAGCACATGCGCTTGGGCGAAGCCCGACCGGGCCGGACGGAGGTGCTGCAACATACGGTCGAGAGGCTGGCCGGCAGCTGTCAAGGCGACGACATGAGCGCGAGGTCCGACAGGCCCTTCCCGCCCGTCTCGTGGTCTAGGCGGAAGATCGCCTCCTGTTCCGGCCCCTGCCCGGGGGCGCCAGACGGCAATCCCGCGTTCCGGCGTGCTCCGCACGCCGGGGGCCAGATCCGGATGACCGCGAATCGGCTCCCGGAACACGCCGGTCGGACGGATGCCGGGACCGGCCCCCGGGGACAGGCGCATTCGGCCTCGACGGTATCGGCCGGCGGGTTCCAGTGCCCCGACCGCGCGGTGCGCTCTTCCCTTTGCAAAGAAACGGGCCCGGGCAGACCGGCAGACCTGGGTGAGCCGCCGTTACACATCGACATGTTTCAGGCGGCGCGCCGATCTTCGTCCGCGGAGTGCCAAATCCACGCTTCAGGAAAGGGCGGCAAGCGCTGCCTCCAGAGTCTCGCGGCAGTCCATGACCGACCGAAAGCCGCTCATGTCGACAACCGACCGGCATGAGGGCTGCAAGGCAGCGATAACGAACCTGCCGCCCGATTGCTGACATGTCTTCGCGCTGACGAGGAGGCCGCGCAGTCCGGCGCTGTTGACATAGCTCATCCGGCTGCAATCCAGCGCCACACGGGCGTTGCCGGCCGCGACGACGGTGGAAACCCGGGCCTCCAGCAGCGGAGCGCCGCTGCCATCCAGCCGGCCGCTCACCGACAGGACGACCGCAACCTCCTCGCGGCGCTCCTCGATCGTGGTCTCCCCGCCGTCTTCCGGCATCGACTTAACGCCGCCCTCCCCGGAAGCGGCAAGGGCTGCCTCGACGGTCTCGTGGTAGTCGAGAACCGAGAGCAGACCACTCACGTTCACGACCTCCCGGCACTCCGGCCTGAGCGCAGCAATGATGAAGGTGCCGCCCTCGTTCCCGCACGATTTAGCGCCGACCAGGAGCGCGCGCAGACCGGCACTGCTGATATAGGATATTCGCCGGCCGTCCAGAATCACACGGTTGTCGCCCCGCCTCACGATAGCGGAAACCCGGGCTTCCAGAACCTGCGCGCCGGCCGCGTTCAGCGGCCCCTCCGGGGACACGACGACTTTCCGTTCCAGGCTCCGCTCCAGGATTCTCATGGCGCCGCCTTTCATCGGTCACGCCGATTGCCGTCCGCACGCGCCGCGGCGACGAGTTCCTTCATCTGGATGTCGTCGATTGCGCCCGGGACCAGGGAATCCCCGATCACGAATGCCGGCGTGCCCGAAATCCCCAGCGCCCCGGCGAGCCGCCTCGTCTCCTCGAGATAGGCTGCGGTCGCAGGATCGCCCATGTCGCGGCGGAGCCGCTCCACGTCGAGCCCGACCGCGGCGGCGAGCCCGAAAATCCCCTCTTCGGTCAGCTTCTCCCCGGTACCCATCATGGCGACATGGAAATCGTGATAGAGCCCTTGCCGGTCAGCCGCCATTGCGGCAACTGCGGCCAAGTCCGAGACCGGACCCAGGATGGGAAACTCCTTCCAGACCACGCGGACCCGGTCGTCGGATTCCAGCAACGCCATCACGGCCGGAAACGCCCGCTTGCAGTAGCTGCATCTGTAGTCGAAGAACTCGACCACGGTGACGTCGCCCTCGGGGTTGCCGGAGACCGGCGACAGGGGATGCGCCCGCAGGGCCCGGTCGTTTTCCGCGATCGCCGCCCGGGCGCGGCTCAGGCGCTCCTCCTCGCGCCTCTGGCGAAGAATCTGCATCGCCTCTTCCAGGACCTCGGGGTTCTCCAGCAGATACTCCCTGACGATCTCTCCGACCGCCTTCCTGTCGAGATTCGGGTCCGGCGCCGACTGCGCCCGGCTCTCCGGGGCCGGCATCATGATGGAAACGGCGATCACGGCCGCCAGCATCGTCATCATTCGCATGGGTCATGTTCCTTGTCTGTGTATGCGTGCGGAGGACTCATCGATCACCCGTAAACCACGGCGCGGACGATCGTCTGTCGAGTTGATTTGCGGGCCGGATTGGCGCAATTTTCGCTGGACGAAATCCCCGGCCAATGGCGTGGCGACCATATACGGACGGAAAGATCGGAGGGCGCCGGCGTGACCTCTTGCAAGCTCTCGGGAGAAGACGCCGTCGCCTTTGACGCTCCCCTTCTGCTCTATGACGGCGAATGCCCGTTCTGCAGCTTCTACGTCGCGAAATCGGAATTCGAAACGCGCATCGGCAAGCCCCTGCGTCTCGTCGACGGCAGGCAGGCCCCCGACCTCGTCGAGCGCATGCGGCGCGACGGGTACGACCTCGAACAGGGCATGATCCTCGCCGTCGAGGGACGGCTCTATCACGGCGCAGCGGCGATGACCGCACTCGCGACCATGAGCACCGGCGCCGGCCGCTTCAACAGGGTCATGCGCCGGGTCGCGTCGAGCCGTGCGCGGGTCCGCCGGCTCTATCCCTGGCTGCGCAGGCTGCGGCGCGCAGCTCTGCTCGCAAAGGGCGCGCCCCGCTTCCGGCGCTGAGCCCGCGAACCGCATCATTCCCGATCCTCGCAGGCGACGCCGCTCCGGGAGCCGCCCGAAACAGCCTCGAACCCGGGCGACCGTTCCCGTTTTCCAAATGCGTCCAGCATGGCGCCGAAGCAGGCGGACGTCATCGGCGGATACCAGGTAGGGACCAGCCCTTGCGCCGCCTGTACCCGCTCGGGACGGAGCAGCCAGGGCTCCTCGCCGAACCAGTTCATGCCGTCGATCGCGGCGAGGTCGAAGGTCGGATCCACCAGGCGCTGAAACGGCTTGCCGTTCACGCTCTTCGAGATGTCGGCGTAAATGCGCACATCATCGATGCCCTGCCGGGCGAAATCCGCCTTCAGCCAATGCACATAGTGCATCAGCACCTCGGGCTTGGTGAACACCATGAACTCCTGAAGCGGATCGAGATGGGATCGCGGTTCGACGATCCATGCCTCGCCGTTCGGTGCGGCCACCAGGAAGCTCCCGCCGCCGTCGTTGATGTAGAGCATCATGCGCCAGGAGAATTTCTGGCCCTCTTCGGTCCACCCGACATAGCCTTCGAACAGGCTGTCCCGGAAGGGCAGCCAGATTTGGACTAGGGCGTAGAGGACGAGGGCAGCCAACGCAGCCGGATGCAACGGACGGAAGGCGGCCCGATCGTCTGCGCTTCCCGCCGGCGCGCCGCCGATGAACGCGACCGCGCGGCCGATCCGGTCCGGCATTCGTGGTCGCACCACCCGCAGCCTCTTCAGCACGAGGCCGGTCCTGCGCGCCAGCGCCCCGGGCCAGTCGGGGGAGAACAGGATCGTCGTGGCGGCGATCGTCATCCACGGGAAGACGCCGATAGGGAACAGATGCGCGTTGGCGACGTGGAAGGCGCAGTAGACCAGGAATATCCAGAGCCTCGTCTTCGACCACAGCAGCAACGGCGCCCCCACCACGTGGAGCAGGATGACCAGCACGGGCGCCGCGAGCGTCACCCAGTGCAGCTCGAACAGGACGGAGAAGGGCGACCAGGTCCGCTCCAGCATCCAGGTCCTGAGCGGCTCGCCCCGCAGCCAGTCGATCTCGAATTTCGCCAGTCCCGCGAAAATCAGCACAACCTCGACCTGGAACTGCAGGATGAGGAGGTTCCAGCGCGGTACCTCTCGCGTGCCCCCGATGCGGCCGAGCCTGCGGTCCACCGACCAGCAGCGGTGCGCGTCGGTACAGCCGAGCAGCAGCCCGAACAGCGCGATCATGTAGAAATGGTTGAGATAGAGCAGCTGATCGAGAAGGAAGAAGTATATGAAAATCGCGTTGAAGCCCCAGATGGCGAGACGATAGAAGGCGCCGAAGGCGACGAGCACGCAGCACACCCCGCACAGCGCCCACAGCCAGTGCAGCCAGGGTGCCGGCAAAGGCGGCACCTCCAGTCCGAAATAGGGAAACAGGATTTCGCGCTCGACATAGAACCGCGTCAGCCATCCGCCTCTCAGCAGATAGACAACGTCGTGCAGCATCACGAGGCCGAAGGCGATCCGGAAGACGGCAAGCGACTGTCCGGCCACGGGCCGGACGGCCAGCCTGCGAATGTCTGTCAGCATCATGTCTGCCGCTCCGACTTCGCCCTTGGCCCCGCGTCTCTCACCGGCCGCTCCACCCTATTCGCCCTGCAGCGCGATGATGGGATCCAGGCGCGAAGCCTGGTAGGCGGGCTGGAAGCCGAAGAAGAGGCCGATCGCGGACGAGACGCCGACGCCGGCAGCGATGGATGTCGGCGAGACGAAGAAATCCCACTCGAAGAAGAACCGGCACAGGCCGTAAGTCGCTCCTGTTCCGATGAGAATGCCGACCACCCCGCCGCCCATGGTGAGGATCAGGGCCTCGACCAGGAACTGGCTCTGGATGTCGCCGGGGCTCGCGCCGAGGGCCAGCCGAACGCCGATCTCGCGGCGCCGCTCGGCCACCGAAATCAGCATGACGTTCATCACGCCGAGCCCGCCCACGATCAGGCTGATGCTGCCGACCGCGCCGAGCAGCAGGGTCATCACGCCCAGCTGTGCCTCCATGCGCTCGATCAGCTGCTCGGCGCTGGTGACCTGGACGGCGAGGCCCCGGGACCGTTCGGCGAAGAAGGTCTGGATGTCCGCGGCGGCGTCCGCGTAGTGAACGCCGGGCGCAACCCGGGCGACGATCAGTTCGATCTGCGCGTCCGGACTGAGGCGCCGGACCGTGGTAACGGGAACGAATACGGATTTGTTCGCGTCCACGGAAAACGGCAGCGCATAGCTCTCGGGCGTGTCGGCCAGTACGCCGATCACGGTGTAGAGCCAGTCTCCGGCCCCCACGATCTCGCCCACGACCTCGCTTGCGCCGAGCCGGCGCATTTTCTGCGCCACCTCGGCGCCCACCACCGCGAAATAGCGCCCCCTGTCCAGGTCCGAGACGAAGCGCCCCTCGGCGACCTGCAGCCGGTTTACGCGCGCAAACGACTCCGAAACGCCCTGTACGGAGCCGGAACCGGCGTCCTTGCCGGCATACAGGAAGGAACCGCTTGACCGTATCCTGGGCGCCGCCTCGGCAATGGTCGAAAGCCTGTCGGCAACGTCGAGCGCATCCTCCAGACCGATGGCCGCGTCTTGCGCGGCGGCCGGCTGGTCCTCCGACTTGAGGACCGAAAGTATATCGGTCCCGACAGCCTCGAACTTCTTGCGCGCCTCGGCGGTGGCGATTTCCCCGGTCGAGATCATCGCGATCACCGACGCGATGCCCATCGCGATGCCGACCAGCCCCAGGATCGTGCGGAGCCTTGCACGCAGGAGGCTGCGCGCGGCCTCGCGCAGGCTGTCGGTCAATGCGGCTCCCCCGCGCGCCATAACGCCGCCGTCTACTGCCCCGAGCCGTCTTCGAGCAGGACGCCGTCCTGGATCAGCGCCCGACGTTTGCACAGCAGGGACACCACGGGATTGTGGGTGATGATCACGACCGCGACCCTCTCTTCCCTGTTGAGCCGGATCAGCAGGTTCATGACCTCATCGGCAGTGTCCGAATCGAGCGCTCCCGTCGGCTCATCGGCCAGCACTGCCGCCGGGTTCCCGACGAGCGCCCGCGCGATCGCCACCCGCTGCCTCTGGCCGCCCGACAGTTGGTGCGGCCTGTGGTCCAGCCGGTCGTCCATGCCCACCTTCTCCAGGATCGCCCGGGCGCGGCGCCGGCTCTCGCGCCGGCTCCGACCGCGATAGGCCAGCGGAAGCGCGGTGTTCTCCAGCGTCGTCAGATGCCCCAGCAGGTTGAACGACTGGAACACGAAGCCGATATGGGCGTTGCGGAAGGCCGACAGCTCCCGGGCGTTCATGGTCAGGACGTTGCGCCCGTTGAGAAGATAGGTGCCCGAGTCCGGGCGTCCCAGCAGGCCGAGGATGTTCATGAGGGTCGACTTCCCGCTGCCGGAGGGACCCATGATCGAGAGCAGGTCGCCCTCCGCCACCTCCAGGTCGACCCCGCGCAGGACATCCACGGCAAGCGTCCCCAAGGCGAAGGACTTCCTGATGTCGGTCAGCTGCAGCATTGCGGGCGCCAGCGCTCAGTATTCCGGCACCGCGATTTCGTCGCCGGCCTCCAGGCCTGCAACGATCTCGACGGAACTCATCGTGGTCAGACCGATTTCGACTTCGCGCTCGACCGTTTCGCCGGTGCCCGGATCGACAATCTGCACCCAGTGCGACCGCCCGCGACGGTCCACCGCCGCCAGCGGCACCGTGAGCGCCTCCTCGTTGCGGTAGACGACGATCTCCAGCCTGCTGGACATCCCGGCGCGCAGCCGCCGCTGTTGTGCGTCGTCGAGCGGATCGAGCGTCACCCTGACGGCGAAACGGGACGCTCTCCCCGTCTGTTGCACCGGCTGCGACGAGACCTGGGTCACGGTCCCCTTCAGCATCAGGTCGCGAAAGGCGTTCCCGGTTACCGATACGGCCTGCCCGACGGCGATCCGGACCACGTCGACTTCGTCCACCTTCGCGGTTGCCGCCATCCGGGTGAAGTCTCCGATGGTGAGCAGATGGTCGCCCTTACGTACGGCCCGGCCTGCCGCCAGGGCCGGGCCGCGCGACGAGGACGCCATGACCACCCCCGACAGCGGTGCATGGATACGCCCCTTGTCGAGGTCTTCCGCCAGCTCCCGCAATGTTTCCTCGGCAGTGCTGAGTTCCAGCGCCGCCTTGTCCTGCGCCTCCTTGCCGCCCCTGGCCCGGGCCGCCTCGAAGTCTTCGCGGGCTGCCTCGAAATCCAGAAGCTGGCTCTGGTACCGCCGTTCCGCATCCTCGCGCTCGGAGGTGGCGACCAGGCCCTGTTCCAGCAGGAACGCGGTCCGCTTCAGCTGCCTCTCCTGATCCTCCAGTTCCATGCGCGCACGCGCGAACGACCGCCTGGCAGCCGCCATCTCGGAGCCGGTCTCCCAGTTTGTGACGGTTTCGAACGCATCCGCCTTTTCGATGTGGGCCACTTGCGCCTCGCGGTGCTTTTGCACCGCTTCGGAGGTATCCAGTTCCATCAGGAGACCGCCCTCCTGCACCGCCTGGCCGTGCTCGAAATGCACGGCTTCGATGCGGCTCTCGATCGGACTCGTCACCGCAACCGTCCGCCATGGCGCCAGCTTGCCCGACAGCGTGATCGTCTCGCTTACCGGCTGCGGCCCCACGGTCACCGTGTAATGGCCTTCTTCGAGCCCGGCCCTGGCAGGGGAGACAACGGACTGATCGAGCGAGCCCTCAAAGAGATCGAGCGGCTGCCACACATAGGCGCCGGCGCCCAGGAACGTCCCGATCACAACCACCGTCGCGACGATCCGCGCCACCTGGACCTGTCTCAGGGTCGCCGCCAGGGTCCGGTTGCGGTCCTCGATCTGCCGGTACGCCGACTGAAGCTCGGCGTGCTGCGCCTCCACTGCCTTCGCCATCCGCAGTTCGGTCTCGCGCAGCTCCTTGAGCTCGGTGATGTCGCTGAAGACGGCGATCAGCGCCATCGGCGCCGACTCGCCGTCCGCGCCCGACCGAAGATAGGATGTCGCTACCGAGAGCGACCGGGCTTCCCCGCCTCTCTCCAGCGCCACCACCCGCCGGCCGCCGTCGCTCTCCCCGGTCACGGCGTCGAGGATCAGCCCGCTCAGCTCTTCGAAGCCGTCGCGGTCGATGAAGAGTTGGGCGAAGGACCCGCCCACGGCCTCGTCCGGCGCGAGCCCGAGGATGCGTCCCGCCGCCTCGTTGAACACCGAAACGGTGCCGCCGCGCTCGACCACGATCACGCCGTCGGACAGGTTCTCCAGAACGCTCCCGCGTATATCGGCGAACCCGCCCGTCATTGCCCGACCTGCTCGACCGTTATGCCCCAGGTCTCCAGGGTCGTGCCAAGGGTCCGATCCAGCGCCAGGAGCGCGTTGTCGTAGCCGGCGAGAGCGTCGACCTCGGCGTTCTGCGCACCGACAAGGTCCTCCTCGAACCGGCTTAGCTGGAAGGTGGACGAGAGACCCTGCTGCAGCTTGCTCCGCTCGATCGCGAGCTTCTCCTCGGTAAGTTCGCGCGCCCTGCGGGCCAGCTCGATCTGCCGCTGCCCCACCTCTACGTCGTACACGGCCTGGCGCACGGCGATGCCCATCGCCTGTCGCAGTTCCTTCAGGCCCCGCTCCGCGCGCCGAACGTCCGCCCGGGCGCTCCTGAGCCCGAGTTCGGGCGAGCGGTCCCACAGCGGAACGGTCAGCCGCAGGCCGGCGGAATAGTCGATCCCCACATCGCCGCCGGTGCCCCGCGACATGTCCGCATCCAGGGACAGGTCCCAGAGCTTGCTGTTCTCGGCAACCGTCAGCCCGATCCCGGCGATCTCCCTGACCAGAAGCGCCTGCGCATAGCCGGGCGAGTGCCTGAGCGCCGTCTCGATGGCCTGCTCGACCGAAAGCGGCCGGCGCGGAACGGACGGCGCCTCGACCGGACGGATCACCGTTGAACTGTCGATGTCGAGAATGTCGATCAGGGAGAAATTGGCCGAGGTCACGCCGTTCCGGGTCTGCACCAGGCCGAGTTCCCTTCCGGCCACATCCGCCTCGCTCTGGAGCAGTTCGCGGGCCGCCATCTGGCCCGCCTCGACGAGCTTGCGGTTGATGTCCAGCTGCTCCCGCGCGCGGGCCAGAGAGGCCTCGCCGATCTCGAGCTGGCGCCGCGACTGCACCAGGCCACGCCAGGCCTGGATCGTGGAAATCACGACGCCCGCGACCGCCTGGCGGAAGGCCAGCACACCGATTCGTTCGCCGATCCGCGCCACCCGCAGCGGCGCCGTATCGATGTCCGTCCCGAAGCCGCGCAGCAACGGCTGCGAGAAACCCAGCGAGACCGTGCCCGAAGTGTCCTCCCCGCCGGCAAGCGGCTTCGACCACCGCAAACTGATCTGCCCCCCGGTGGGAATCCGCAGACCGGTCCCGATGGAAGCATCTGCCGTCATCTGCCCGTCCCTTTGGGCACGCACCGTCGGCGCGATGCTCCCAATGGGGCTGTAGCGGTCCTCGGCCACCTCGAGCGAGAATTTCTGGATGGCGCGGGAGAGACGGGCGTCGAGCAGGCCCCGGTTGTTCTCCAGCGCCAGCGCGATCGCGTCATCCAGCGTCAGCGCGAGGCGGCCGGCAGGTACCCCCACCTGGCCCAGTCCCGGCGAAGGCCGCAACACCGTCATCGCCGCTGCCGGAAGCAGCAGAGCGACTATGGCAACTATGGAAATCCGGGTCATTCTGGATCGCCGCCGGCGGACCTGGCATCCGCGCCCGCCTCACCCGGCCGACGCTGCCGCCCAGCTCGGGGGCCGGAGCGCGGATACCGCCGCCCTCGCTGGCGTCAGGCGCCCCTGCAATGCCCCAGCCTCTTTCTCAAGGGCACGCCGTGCGCCGGTTCGAAAATCGCGGCCTTCCGCTCTACCAACACGCCGGTGTGGTCCTGAGTTCGCCGTCGCAGCTGCGCGCACCGCTCCTGCCCGCCACGCCGGCTCCCAATGAGGAACCGTACCAAACGGCTGTCCTTGCGACGACATCTCCTGCAACCCCGTCACTCATGTCGCGTCTCCCGTGTCGGGCGTCCCCTCGGTTCCGGCTGTCGCTGCCAGTGGTGCAAGCTGCCGCAGAAATGCAGCCGGAAGCCGCCCCGCCGTTCAAAAGGCACGCGTGGCCAATTCGTTCAGTTAAAGTGTTGGGGAACGGACGGCCTTGTCGCCCCCCAATTGAGGGAGATTCCCAAGGAATGGCGGAAAACGCGCCTTCGCCCGGCGATATCGTACTGAAAGCCGTGATTGCCTCGAAATCGATGGTCCAACATCGGGGCCAAGTCCAGGTCTCTACGAAGGGAAATACAACGGTTCTCGTCGTATTCCTCTTCGATCCCTCCAGTGGCAATCCCGGCGACCATGAGCGCCGCAGCCTTGGGATTAGTCGGTCGTTTTTCTGCGCACGGTCCTACCGGTATAACGGGCTCCCAGCCGGCCATGGTAGAGCTTGCCACGACGTTACAGCGTGAGCCGTCTCTGGCGCTGAAGTCGAGAATCGAAGACCTAGCCAACCAAGAGGCGGCTGGGGCTTTTGTTTGGGGCCGAAATCAGCAGGAATTCTTCTGTATTTGCTCATCATTGCACAGGACCAGTTTATCGACCTCGTAGCGAAAAACCACCTTCGTCGCATAGACCATCTCGCCGTCGACGTTAGGGCAAGTGGCGCTGTAGTGACAGCGTTCCCCGGAAATGCTGACGCCAGAGGAGCTGGAGTTCAGTTGGCAATCGTCGAGATCTTCATTTTCCTCAAATCCCTCACGACTACTCGCATTTGTCCTCATGTCCGACTTGTTACAGAGATCGGACAGGTCAGAGAAACAGTGAATCCACCGGACGTTGGAGCGCGTCCTGCCGCGCCTCTTATTCCCGTCATTCAGGTGCCAAGTCTTGTCGCCTGTATCCTTCAAGTCGATTTTCGCGACAACCTTGCCCCAACCCGGACAAGGGTTTTGCACGCCGAACGGCGACGGGGAGGGCCATTGATTGTTGTCCCACCACGCCGACAGGCACTCTGCATTTCTGTGGCTGACCCGGTCGCTCGATCCGCAAGCTGCCCAGGCTTCGGAGCCCACAGCGGTCAGAAACAGAGCGATGATCGCGGCCAAAACATAACGCATGGTTTGTCTCCTCCAGCTATCGCCTGCGAGGTTGTTGACATCTGAACCATGGGCGCGCCCATGGCTGCGGAGAGGATCGGGCCGCTCCTTCAGGAAGAGCTTCCGGTACGCCATGCGGACTTTGAGTACCTGAACATGGGCGTCATTGAGCGCATGATGCGCCACATCCGGCACGCCGAACTTCAGGTCCCGATGCACGAAGCCCGTCACATGGCAGATGGTGTGCATCGCCGATTTGTTCAGAAAAAGTTGTGAATTGGGACGCCCTTGTCACCCCCAATTGAGGGAGATTCCCAAGAAATGATGGGAAGAGTGCGGATTCCTAAGTATTTGACGGCCGATTCCCATTTTATTTGACCGCGGTTCCTGGCCATTTGACGGCCGGAGCGGCGCCGGTTTCGGTCTCTCCCGTGTCTTTGTGCAGGTGTCTGCGTT